>JAGAEW010000068.1 GCA_017612935.1 Oscillospiraceae bacterium | reverse complement strand
GATGTGTGGTAACTCAATTATACCATATCGAAGCTAGGGCTTCTCTTTTTATTGGTTCATATCATTTTACATCATACAAAACTGTGCAAAAAAATGCTTGACACAAACGACGAAGTCTGTTATAATCGCGCGCGTACTGAAATATAGCTGAAGAACACACGGGGACGGTCCTTTTGTGCAACGAACCGCGCTGATAAACAGCGATCAAACTCAAAAGGACCGTCCCCGTGTGCAACTGATTCTAATGCTAATGGAGGGTTCTGTCATGGGTAAATCTACTATGTTTTTATTACTTGGGCTTTTGTTTTCTGCCGCAACTTTTGCAGGAATTACTTATGTCCTTGTATCAGGCGGCGCTAAAAGTCCTGGGTATGCTGTGATTCCAATGATTTTTGCAGTCACTTTCTTGCAGCTTTGGAACAAAGGTAAAAAAACTGCAAATTCTGAAATCAAGTAACATTCTCTCGCTTTAACATGATTCATGGGACAGACGCATTTGTTTGCTCATACGCAGCGTATATCATACTCCGTAGCATTTTGCATCACCGTTTTTTGTGCGGTGCTGCCCTGATTAGAAGAAGCGTATGAAGGGAAGACCCATTTATGCGCTTCTTTTCATTTTGGCTCAGAGATGGAGCCGCTTTGGGGCCGTAAAGTTTTGGTGCTGTGGTCATGGGCAGGGGGAGTGTGATCGGAAAAAATAGCTGTGATAGAATCGTGTAGACGAAGGCGGCCGTTCCCCCGCACAGGCGGGGCCGCCGCAAATTCCGGCGCAGGAGGGCTCTCTCAGAAGCGCCGGGGAGAAAGGAGGCAGCCAATGCAGGAAAAGCAGAAACCGGAAGGGCAAAAGCAGTATATCGCCATCGACCTGAAATCCTTTTACGCTTCGGTAGAATGTGTGGAGCGGGGGCTGGACCCTCTGAATACCCATCTGGTGGTGGCCGACGAGAGCCGCAGCGACAAAACCATCTGCCTGGCAGTCTCCCCCTCTCTCAAGGCCTACGGCATTCCGGGCCGGGTCCGGCTGTTCGAGGTCAAGCAGAGGCTGGAGCAGATTAACGCCCGCCGCCTCGCCTCCGCTCCGACCCGACGCTTTACCGGAGAATCCCACTTTGCCAACGAGCTGCGGGCCAACCCGAATCTGAAGCTGGATCTGCTGATTGCCCGCCCCCAGATGAAGCATTATATGGCTTGCAGCGCCGAAATCTACCAAATCTATTTGAAGTATATTGCGCCGGAGGACATCCACGTCTATTCCATCGATGAGGTCTTCATTGACGCGACCCCCTATCTGCGTAGTTACGGCTGCAGCGCCCGGGAGCTGGCCACCCGTATGATTCGGGACGTGCTGCGGCACACGGGCATCACCGCCACGGCCGGGATCGGGACAAATCTCTTCCTCTGCAAGGTCGCCATGGACATCATGGCGAAAAAAATGCCCGCTGACCGGGACGGGGTCCGCATTGCGGAGCTGGACGAGGCGAGCTTCCGCCGTCAGCTCTGGGATCACCGGCCCCTGACGGACTTCTGGCGAATCGGCCCCGGCATCCGTCGCAAATTGGAGGCCAACGGAATGTTTACCCTGGGGGATGTGGCCCGCTGCTCCATCGGAGCGGACAATCAGGTTTGGAATCAACGCCTGCTCTACAAGCTCTTCGGCGTCAACGCGGAGCTGCTGATTGATCACGCCTGGGGCTGGGAATCCTGCAGCATCGCAGACATCAAGGCCTATCAGCCCAAATCCAGATCCATCTCCTCGGGGCAGGTTCTGCACCGTCCCTATTCCTGGGAAGACACCCGCCTGATTGTACGGGAAATGGCGGATTCTCTGGCCCTGGACCTGGTGAGCCGGGGACTTGTCACGGGTCAACTGGCCCTCTGGCTGGGTTACGATGCGGAAAACCTGAAAAGCCCAGCGGGCTCTGCCGCCTTTGGTCTGCCTGTGGAGCGGGATGCCTACGGCAGAACGATCCCCCGGAGCGTCCACGGCTCCGTGAATCTGGGGGGGCACACCGCCTCCACCAGGACCATCACCCGGGCGGCCGTGGAGCTCTTTGAGCAGATTGCAGATCCGGCCCTGACCGTGCGCCGGCTCTGCGTGGGTGCAAATTGCATCCGCTCCGAGGCGGAGTTGGCGGCGGAGCCCCTGCAGCTCTCCCTGTTCACCGATCCGCAGACAGAGCAGGCCCGTCAAGCCGAGGCCAGGCGGGAACGCAGCCGACAGCAGGCAATTCTCGCCATCCGAAGGAAATACGGAAAAAATGCCATCGTCAAGGGCATGAATCTCCAGGAGGCCGGAACCGCTATGGAGCGCAACGAACAGGTGGGCGGGCATAAAGAATAGCCGGTGAACCGTTGTCATACTATTTTCCATTGAGATTTTTGATGGAAGCCGCCGCGTTTCGCGCATCGGTGCTATAAAAAGTTGACTTTGCCTGCTTTTTGCAACTGTCAGTCATTCATTCCGGAGAAAGGGGATTGACAGTTGCACATTTTTGTGATATAAGCATATTAACTTAGTAGGTTGGTGGGTAAATAGCACTGCACTTCGTCCGAAGGAGCCCCTGCTGCCCGGGGCGGCGCGGCCGCATCGGGCAGCAGACTTCTGTATCGCTCCATTCGAAGTCCGGCATTTTAACAGGAGGCGAACACCATGACTGAAATATTGAACTCTGCAGACCGCTTGATTGGCGGCACGCCGCTGCTGGAACTGACGGGGATTGCGCGGGAGGAGAGCCTGCGCTGCCGTCTGCTGGCCAAGCTGGAATATCTCAACCTTTCCGGCTCTGTCAAGGACCGGGTGGCAAAATCCATGCTGGACGAAGCCGAGGCCCGGGGGCTGCTGCATCCCAGCTCTGTCATTATTGAGCCCAGCTCCGGCAATACCGGCATTGCCCTTTGCGCCGTGGCGGCGGCCCGGGGCTATCGCTGCATCATTGTCATGCCTGAGACCATGAGCCCGGAGCGGCGCAAGCTGATGAAGGCCTACGGGGCGGAGCTGATTCTGACCCCGGGGGACAGGGGGATGCGAGGGGCCATTGACCGCGCCGCGGAGCTGGCCCGGGAGCTTCCCGACGCCTTTCTTCCCAGCCAGTTTGACAACCCCGCCAATCCCGCAGCCCACCGCGGGGGTACCGGCCCCGAGCTCTGGGAGGCTACCGCCGGGAAGCTGGACGTTTTTGTGGCGGGTGTCGGCACCGGCGGCACCCTGACCGGCGTGGGGGAATATCTGAAATCAAAAAATCCAAACGTCCGAATTGTGGCGGTAGAACCTGCCGCCTCTCCGGTGCTCTCCGGCGGGGCCCCCGGCCCTCATCCTCTGCAGGGGATCGGCGCGGGCTTCGTGCCGGCGGTGCTGAATCCGAAGATCTACGACGAAGTGCTCCCCGTCACAGGCGAGCAGGCCTTTGCCGTCGCCCGGCGCATGGCCTGCCGGGAGGGAGTTCTGGTGGGCATTTCCTCCGGCGCGGCCCTCTGGGCCGGACTGGAGCTGGCAAAGCGTCCGGAAAACACGGGCAAGACCATCGTGGCTCTGCTGCCGGACGGGGGAGACCGCTATCTCTCCACGCCGCTGTTTGAAGCATGACCCCCCGGGATGTCTGGATTGCCGCCGCCGGAGCAGCCCTGGCAGCGGCGGAGAAGCCGGAAGAGCCCAACTTCTGCGGTCTGTCCCAGCGGGCAGAACGGATGACAGATCTCTTTCTGGAGGCCATGTTCCCCCGTCATGCGGGGCAGGAGGGCGCGGTAACAGCGCGGCTTCGGCAAGCTGCAGCCCTTTTGAGCTCCTGTCTGGAGCTGTGCGGAGTTTCGGATTCGGAGGCCTGCGTAAAGGCTCTGCTGCTGGCCCTGCCGGAACTTCGGCGCCAGCTCGGGACGGATCTGGAGGCGGCCTATCGGGGCGATCCGGCTGCCCTAAGCCGGGATGAAATCATCCTCTGCTACCCTGCCTTTCCCGCCATCGGAGCCTATCGTCTGGCCCATGTGCTCTATCAGCAGCAGGTCCCCCTGCTGCCCCGCATGATGACGGAGTACGCCCACCGCCGCACCGGCATCGACATTCACCCCGGGGCGGAAATCGGAGACTGCTTTTTCATCGACCACGGCACCGGGGTCGTCATCGGCGAAACCACCACCATCGGCCGGGACGTCAAGCTCTATCAGCATGTGACCCTGGGCGCCCGAAGCTTTGAGGTGGGGGAGGACGGAAGCTTGGTCAAGGGCATCAAACGCCACCCGGACATTGGGGATCGGGTTGTGATTTACGCCGGGGCCACCATTTTAGGGGGAGATACCCGCATCGGAAGCGACTGCATCATCGGCGGCTCCGTGTGGATCACCCATTCCGTTCCCGCCGGAAAGATGGTTCTGGCCCGGGCTGCCGTTACTGACAGTCCCCTGACCCGGGACATCATCGCAAATCCCATTCTGGACAGCGCCATGCTCTGATTGCGCCTCCGGGCTGATACAGGGAAGCTGCCGCCGGAAAACCCGGCGGCAGCTTCTGAATCTATCAGGCAGGCCAAAATGAAAAACATACAGAAATTCGCCTGTGGAAATCCATCCGCCCCCCGCAAGGCCTGTCCCGCGGCGGGGCCGGACAGAAAGCCACGCGAGGCTCCCAAGCTCGTTGTCTTGCTTCACTCCGGCTGTTTACCTCGAAATCTCTACGTTTGCAGTTCCTTCCAAAGTCGGCGCAGCAGCACCACAGCGCTGGCCATGCTGCAGGGAGCCTCCGGGCGGAACTTGTCACCGGCGCTGAGAATCCGGTGCTCCAACGCCCAACGCAGGGCGTCGGCGTACCAGGCATCGGCGTCGGCTTCCGGGAAGGGGAATTCGGCAGCGCTTTCCGGAGTGCAGACCGATCGCGCACCAGTCTGGGACTTCTGCATGGCCTTCGCCACGTCCTCCCGGAAGCCCGCCATGGTGTAGGATGTCCCGAGCCCGGCCCAGTAGTGCTCCGGATCCCCGTGGGCGGTGGCAATGCCTCGATTGCAGCCCTCCTTGTGGGAGCAGATCGCCTGCTTCGGGTCCAGCTTGTACTGGACGCAGAGCGTGGCAAAAAGCTCCACCGCCGCCTGATAAGCCCGGGTGCAGTCGGCTAAGGCAGTCACCCGGGCCAGTACCGTAAACTTCGTCCCGCTCTCGTAGCGGATGGCCCCGCTCTCGCACATCTCCACTCCCACATGGCTGTTGTTCCCGGCGCCGCCGCAGTGCCAGCCCCGGTAATTCCAGGGAAGCGTCTGCCAGACAGCGCCGGTTTTCGCGTCGATGAAGGCATGGACACAGGCTCCGTTATAGTCCTCCCGGTCCCAAAGTTTGCAAAAGACCTCCGCACTGGGCTGGGCGCAGCCCACCGAGTGGAGCATCAGGCCCGTCGGCCCTGTGCCCTGAAAATTTGTGTAGCGGACGTCCGCCCGGTTCAGGTTTGCCTGATAGCAGGGATTTTTCGTGAGGAATCGTTGAAGCAAATTCATTTCTCACCTCGATCCGGAACCTCCGGCAGGCCCGCCAGGGAGGTCAGCAGCGACACAAGTCCCGACAGCAGGGAACAGCTCAAAATGGTTTTCCAGTCGATCTGGCTGATGGACGCGGCTGCGGGGATCAGACCCACCGCAGTCTGTGCAACGGATTTCGCAGCCCGGACAAAGGCTGCATGGAGCCATTCTTTGGTGAAAATCATAACATTCCTCCTTGCCGATAGCGTTATCTTGGCCAAATAGGGATTTGCTGGTATGTTTGCCCCCAGAGACGGATATACTGTTTATAGAACTGAAGGCAGGGGGGAGCAGACGTGCAGCTTCAACAATACAAAAAGCCTCTTGTAACGGCGGCTGCAGTCGTGGCTGCGGTGGGCTTTGGATTTTTTCTGCTGCCTCTGCTGCTGCCCTTTGGCCTGGCGTATCTGCTGGCCTTAGCGGCAGAGCCCGCCGTGACAGCCCTGGGGCGGCGCACGGGGCTGCCCCGCTGGCTGCGGTCCGGCCTGTGCGTGACGGGTGTGTATGCGGCGGCATTTTCCCTGCTCTGGTTCTTCGGGCGGATTCTCTGGGAGGAGCTGCTGCGTCTGGTGCGGCAGCTCCCGGAGCTGTTGGCCCAGCTCCAACCCACCCTGCGGCGGCTGCGGGACTGGATGGAATCCGCAGCCCAGCGGGCGCCTGAGGGCCTTACAGCGCCCCTGATCCGTTGGATCGGGGAGCTGTTCGACGGGGGAGCCGGACTGCTGGAATCGGTCTACAGCTTCCTTTCGGCCCTGGTGTCCGGAATGTTTACCGGCGTGCCGAAGCTCTTTGTCACCGCCGTCACCACGGTCATAGCCACCTATATGATCTCCGCTGCTCTGCCGGAGGTGAAGGACTGGCTGCGGCAGCGACTGCCGAAGCTCTGGGTAAAGCGGCTGCGGGGGGTCCGGGATCGGGCCCGGGCTGCCTTCGGCGGCTGGTGCAAGGCGCAGATCAAAATCTGGCTCCTCGTCTTCGGCATTCTGTCGCTGGGCCTGCTGGTGCTGGGAGTGGAGTTCCCCCTGCTCTTTGCGGGCATCATCGCCCTGCTGGACGCCTTGCCGGTGTTGGGAACCGGAACCGTGCTGATTCCATGGGCGCTGGTCTCCTTTTGCAGAACAGCTCCGTGTTGGGCTTCGGTCTGTTGGCCCTCTATGCCGTCACCTCTCTGGCCCGCTCGGTGCTGGAGCCTCATCTGGTGGGCAGGCAGTTGGGGCTTCACCCCCTGTTCACCCTGATGGCCTTCTATGGGGGCTACCGGATCTTCGGCGTCCTCGGCATGGTGCTCCTGCCCCTGATTGCAATGCTCATCAAGCCCCTCCTCTCGCCGGAGCCCCACCCGGAGCAACAGTTCCGCAGCAGAAGCTCCTGAACCCGGACGCCGTCCCTCCGCCCCCCGGGAAAAACCGGCCCCACGTCCCGGCCGGCGGATTGCGTCAGCGCGGAATTCCTGCATCCGATTCCAGCGGGTTTCCCCAGCGGAGCGCCTTGGGCGCTCCGCTTTGCTTCGTTCCGGGCGCAATCGGCCGGTCCATGCAGAGATAGCGCCACTCGTCCGCCACATGGTCCTCCAGGGCGGTGTCCAGGTCCTCGGGCCTGTGTTCGTCGTAGATCAGCAGGGGGATGGTTCGGATAAAAGCCTTGCAGCTGTCAAAGACATACATCATCGGCAGGCCGTTTTCGTCGAATTGCAGGCGATAGTGGCACTGCATCCAGCCCGGAATCCGCTTGTGATCCCCTGGGGAGAAATAAATTCTGTGCTTTTCCGCAGTCTCCGCGATGCTCTCGCCGCCGCTCTGATCCCAGATGGCGGGGTCCGCCACGCCCTCGATGCTGCGGCCCTTGAGCCAGGGATGCTGCGTTTCAATCTCCCGGATTCGCCGGAACACCTCGTCCGGCGTCCACTTCAGGCCCTCGTTCGGCTCTTTTGTGCAGCCGTAGAGCTCCAGAATCCGGTAGATTCGCCCGTCGTAGTCCACCGCCCACCAGCCACAGGAGAAGGGCTTTGAGTAGCCCCAGTCGAAGGAGCGGTAGAGCTTCCAGCCCTCCGGCGGACGGAAGGCAGGAATTACGTGCGTCCAAAGCCCCTGCTTTGCGGCCTCCTCCGGCGAAAGCCCCGCCTCGGCGCACTTCTGCAAATCCGGACGCAGGCGAAAGTCTTCAAAGAACTGCCCCTCGAAGATGTCCCAGTCTCCCTCCAGCCAGGCCTTGCGCAGCTTCTCCGGCAGGGCCTCCAACTGGCGGATATAG
>JAGAEW010000067.1 GCA_017612935.1 Oscillospiraceae bacterium | reverse complement strand
GCCAGCTCCAAAAGCTCAGCCTCGGTTCCGACAGCGGGCCGGACGGCGCTGACCTTGAACTCGCCCTTGGTCAGGGTGCCAGTCTTGTCAAAGACAAGGGCGGAGAGCTTGGAGAGGCTTTCCAGATAGTTGCTGCCCTTGACCAGAATACCCTTGCGGGAGGCCGCGCCGATGCCGCCGAAGAAGCCCAGCGGCACGGAGATCACCAGCGCACAGGGGCAGGACACAACCAGGAAGATGCAAGCGCGGCGAATCCACTCGCCCCATTCCTGCCTCAGCAGAAGCGGCGGCAGCACCGCCAGCAGGATGGCGCAGAAGGTAACGATGGGGGTATAGTACTTTGCAAAACGGGTGATGAAGCCCTCCACCTTAGCCTTGCGCGAGGAGGCGTTCTCGACCAGTTCCATAATCCGGGTCACGGTGGCGTCCTCGTAGGACTTCGTGGTGCGGACACGGAGCGTGCCGCTGCCGTTGACGCAGCCGGAGATCAGCTCGCTCCCCGGCGCCGCCCGCCGGGGCACGGATTCGCCGGTGAGGGCAGCGGTATCGATCAGAGATTCCCCCTCCAGCACCACGCCGTCCAGCGGAATGCGCTCGCCGGGCTTGACGACGATCACGGAACCCACGGGCACCTCGTCGGGGTCGGTCTCGGAGAGGCCGTCCGGGGTTTCGAGGTTGGCATATTCCGGGACGATGTCCATCATGGCGGCGATGGACTTGCGGGACTTGCCCACGGCGCAGCTCTGGAAGAGCTCGCCCACCTGGTAGAGCAGCATGACAGCCGCCGCCTCGGGGTACTCGCCGACACAAAAGGCTGCCACGGAGGCCACGGCCATCAGGAAGTTTTCATCAAAGACCTGGCCGCGGAAGATATGCTCCACAGCCTCCCAGAGAATATCCCAGCCGATAATCAGATAGGGGAGCAAAAAGGCCGCCAAGGTCCCCCACCAGGGGAGGACGGCCAGGGTGCCGAGACGCTCCAGCACAATGGCTGCCCCCAGAAGCAGGGCTGCCAGGATAATTCTGAACAGGGTGTGCTTTTGTTTTTTCGTCACAGCATTCTCACCACCGATCTATTGTTCATGATTTATGCTTTGTTTATGATTGCGATTGCACAGGGCATTCTGCCGTCAACCACTTGATACGCAACACTTTGATAGCCAAGGCCCGCGAAAAAAGCCTTGTAGGAAGCCAAATCGAACTGCCTTTGAAAGTCCGCCCCCAGCAGCTCCAACAGCTTGATCGCCGCGCCGTTGGAGCTCTTCGTTTTGTTGATGTAGGTCGGGATAATCATTTGTCCGCCCGACTTCGTGGCCCGCGCTAACTCGGCCATGGCTTTTTGCGGCTCCGGCAGCAGGTGAATCACATTTCCGGCAACCACCTTGTCAAAGGAAGCATCTTGATAGTTCAGCTTCGTGATATCGGCTTTTTCAAACCGCACATTTGGAAATCCGTCGCATTTCTTTTTCGCTCTGCGCAACATGTTCGGTGCATAATCTGTCGCTATGAGCGATTTGCACGCCCCGGCAATCCAAACACTGATGGCCCCGGTGCCACAGGCGCATTCCAAGACATCGTCTGTTTTTCGGATGGATTCCGCAACCACTTTTCCGATATTGGTATAAACCTTCTTGTTGTAAAGCTCCTCAAAGAAATCATAAAAGCCCGCGATTCGATTCCAAAACATTACGATTACTCCAAATGCTCCGAGCAGTTCCGCAAGATTCCCTCCAGCTCTGGCCAGGCTTGGACTCGGAGCACATCTTCATGATCAGCTTGTTCAAAGTCTATTGCAGCTTGATACCAGATCGGAAGCAGACCGGCATTTCGAGCCCCCGCCAGATCACAGGCATAGTCGTCCCCGATATACCAGGCGTTTTCCGCTTTGACGCCTGCTTTTTCCAGGGCAAGACGGAAGATGCGCGGGTGGGGCTTGCGGAACAGGTACTCGCTTGTGGCAAGGATGAACTCAAAATGGTTGTCCGGCAGCAGACGGTGAATCCGCTCCGCGACCACGGAGCCTGCATAGGAGATATTGCTGATGACCGCAGTGCGGATTCCGGCCTTCCATAGGAACTCTAAAAAATTCTGGATTCCTTCTGTTGGGTTGCCGGGAGAGGCCGCGTCCCAGAACACGCGATCCATTTCCTCCGGGGACAAGCTGGTCTTGATCCCGAGAGATTCATACAGGTAGGCGGTAAACATGTAGTTGGGAACCTCGATGGTTCTCTGGGCTCTCGTCGCGGGGTTCGTGCGCTGCAGCTCCCGCTTGATGGCATCGGCTTCCCGCTGCACCTGTTCGGGCGTTAAGTGGTATTTGTTTTCCACCGCGTGTGCCATAACTGCCGCCGTGCCCTTCAGTCCGTCAAAACGCGCCTCCGCGATCAGGGTCTGCCCGTAGTCGAACAGAATCATTTCAGGCTTTTGGGTCGGAAGAATTGTTTCATTCATTCGGTGTTCCTCTTTCAATTGGTGACGATTCTGCAGCCCTTGTCCACCCGGTTGCAGCACTTTTGGGCTTCGGCCAGGATCTCATCAAAGCGCTCGTCCTCCGCGTCCAGGCACAGCTTCTGTGTCATAAAGTTCATGTTTGCCTCATGCACGCCGGGGATCTTGCGAATCAAGTCCTCCATCTTAGCCGCGCAGTTGGCGCAGTC
>JAGAEW010000066.1 GCA_017612935.1 Oscillospiraceae bacterium | reverse complement strand
CTTGGTAGACAAAAGAGGTTTCTTTGATGGCGGAGTGGGAGAGATTCGAACTCTCGCGCGCTTTTTAGACGCCTACTCCCTTAGCAGGGGAGCCCCTTCGGCCTCTTGGGTACCACTCCAAATCCGATGTATGAGGAAAATATTCTGTTCTCGGAAAGTATATGGCGGAGAGAGTGGGATTCGAACCCACGGCCCGTTGCCGGGTCACCGGTTTTCAAGACCGGCTCCTTAAACCGCTCGGACATCTCTCCGAATTTCGCCCCAATAAAATATCATATTTTCCTTCATTTGTCAATATGGAATTTGTCGGTCGCTCCGATCAGTTCCAGATAACGCTGATCCGCCAGGGCAATATCCTCCGCGGTGACGGTGTGGAAGGCGTCCTGGATCGGGCCGATGATGTCAAAGCTGAACAGCCAGGTGGGGCGGCACTGGAAAGCCAGACAGAGCCGGCCAAGCTCGGGAAGGATGGTGGAATAGCAGAAAAAGCGCATGGCCACCAGCGTATCGACCTCCTCCGGCAGCGTCCGCAGCAGGGAAGTCAACACCGCCAGGGATCCTTCCTCGTCGCACTGCACATGGACAGAATGGGACACCGGAATGCCGCGATCCCGGCAGAATCCCCGGCAGCAGCTCTCCTGCATCTCGGCTGTCATGATGGGCGGGACTCCGCGCCCCTCCCGCACGTAGAGCACGGCGAGCTTCGGTCTTCTCGGCGGCGTAACGAACACGTGGATCACCTCGCAGTTTCTGCCTCAATTATACCAGAGGAAAGATCGGAATGCAAGGAATGATTTCCCGAGCCGATCCATAGGATAAACGGAAAGGAGATGGGGCATATGAATCATTCCAAACCATGGATCCCCAAACGGGGAAGCAGGGGAGGCGGCAGCGGCCTGCTGCCCGGGATCCTCACGTCGCTGGCCATCCTTCTGGCCGCGATCACCGCCGTTACACTGCTGATTTCCAACAACACGCTTGCCCTGGAACAGAGCGAACGACTCTCCGGCATCGTCTATGCCGTCGCAGTAGCCGCAGGCTGTTTTCTGACGGCCCGGCGCGCCGGGAAACGGAAGCTGATCTGCGCGGCTGTCACAGCGGTGGTGATCCTTGCCCTGCTTGTCGGGATCCATTTCGCGGCCCGGAATGCGGAGCCGGTCTCCGGAGGACGGATGCTGTTCATCACCGCCTGCGCCTGGCTGGTGGGCGGCTTTCTCGGCAACAAAAAGAAACGAACAGGTTACGCATAATCGGATTTGTGCTTATTGACAATGGCGGATCGGAAAACGATCGCGAAAAGAATTCAATATGTAGGGGGGAGGCCGGGGGAGCGACCACTATCACTTGTTTGAGTTCTTTAGTTAACATAATATAATTAACATAATATCTGTAAATAATTCACAAAAAACGCCGGTTTGGAGAAAAAAGCTTGAAAAAACATCATTTTTCGAGTATATTAACAGAGCATTATGATATAGGCTACCTGGTGGAAATAACTAAATTGCACAAATTGTGTTCTGCTGATGCTCCAAACACAATATCTTGTTTGTGAGGGTTTCATGGCACATTTTATGCACCTGACGTCGCCCTTCCGCGCTGTTCGGAGGGATTGTTCGCTGCTGTTGACTCTGCTGATGATCGGCTCTTTGGCTGGGGCGCTGCTTGCCAAGCTGCAGGATCCTGCGCTTTCGGTGCCGGAGCATTTTGTGCAGTCGTCATGGGTTTCGATCTGGCTTCGCGTATCGTTGTTTCCCTGCCTGCTGGCCGTTTCTTTTCTTTTGCGCCGCAGAGCCTTTTGCTTTCTCCTGTTTTTTCTGAAAGGCTTTGCCGTTTCCCTGACCCTCTGCGTCTTTGCCCGCTGCGGCGCGGAACAGCTTGTGGGGATCCTTCCCACCGTGCTCCTTCCTGTGCTGCTTCTGCCTGTGCAGTTCTTCCTGGGGCTCTATTGGCTGCAGGACGATGGGCAGTCTGGGAAGGGGATCCTGCTCCTTGCGCCGATGCTGCTGCTGTCGCTGCTGGGGGCGCTGCTACAAACTTACCTGGTTTCGTGAGTATTCTTTACGAAAGAACGAATGATTATGACGGATTATATCAACCTGTATGAGCGCTATTTGCTGGAGACCAAGCACTCCTCCGTGAATACAGTCGCTTCCTACATACGGGATCTGAGACAATTTGATAAGTACGTCAGTGAGAATCTCGACTGCTCTTTGGATGAAGTCACGCCGGAGCAGGCGACGGTTTATTTTGCCTGGCAGACCAACGCCGGAAAGTCCTCCGCCACCGTGACCCGCAGCCTGGCTTCCATCAAGGGCTTTTACAGTTATCTTGTTTCCACGGGAGTTACGGAGTCCAACCCTGTCCGCTCCATTCACCTGGCCAAGGTGGAGAAGAAGCTCCCCCAGATACTCACCGGTCGGGAGGTAGAGCTGCTGCTTTCCCAGCCAAAATGCACTGACCCCAAGGGCTTCCGGGACAAGGCCATGCTGGAGCTGCTTTACGCCACCGGAATCCGCGTCAGCGAGTTGATTTCTCTGGACGTGGACAGCGTCAACATTCCCGCCGGCTTCATTCGCTGCACGGGCAGCGGCAAGAGCCGGATGATTCCCCTGTATCCCGCCGCGATTCGGGCCATTCAGACCTATCTGACACAGATT
>JAGAEW010000002.1 GCA_017612935.1 Oscillospiraceae bacterium | reverse complement strand
CGGTCGATCCGGGCTTTTGCAGACGAGCGCTGCGTTCGGTTAATTGACCGAGTTGATCAAAGGCAGCGTCCAGTATTCGTTGTGATAAATGTCGGTAAAGAGATAGCTTGCAATCAGCTTGTCTTGCAGTGCGCTCATGTCGGTGTAACCCACCACAAGGTTGCCCACGGGAACAAAGTCCGGGCGCTCGTGGCCCTCGGCGTCAAGCTTGTCTTCGGCGTTCAGAAGATGATAGCTGATTGTCTCGCCGATCTTGTAGCTATCCTGGAACTCGCCGTCCCTGGTATAATAGTCGGCAACAAATTGAATGCTGTCGCCATCCTGCAGCTCTGCAATCTTGGCCTCGGCATTGGGGACTGCGTCTTCTCCCGAGGGAGTGCCATAGTCGTAACGCACGCCGATCACATAGGCGTTGCGGGTTGTGCCGCTGCTGAGATCGTCCTCAAACACCACCACCAAATTTGCGAGCTTGTCGTTGAGAAGAATCGGAACGGTGCCGGTGGTGGTCATCACGTTGCCCTCCACCAGAGCGTCCTGGTAGTTGAACATCACGGGCTGTACATTGCTGGCGGAGCCGGATGCTGTGTCCTGTGTGCCAATGGCGACCCAAGTGCAGTCGTATTCTCCCAGAAGGGCGCCGTCCTTCGTGAAGCTGTACTGGTTGTCCAGACCGAGGTTAAT
Organism: Oscillospiraceae bacterium; assembly: GCA_017612935.1. Taxonomy (GTDB): domain Bacteria; phylum Bacillota; class Clostridia; order Oscillospirales; family Oscillospiraceae; genus JAFRPC01. The sequence goes on along the minus strand of JAGAEW010000002.1, from coordinate 7,976 downwards.
CAGGCCGTCGCCGTCGTCATAGAAGACGTTGAGCTGCAGACTGTGAACCTGCTCCCAGTCCTCAGGGGCCAGCTTCATCAGCTTGTGGCCCTTTTCCGTGGTCCAGCTGTTGAGCTTTGTGCTGTCGAAGCGATTGTTCTCCAGCATTTGGGAAGCGGTGTTGACGTCCAGATCCAGGGAGCGACCGCCCAGCAGGGAGCCCAGCAGACTGCCGAAATCGACACTGCCGGTGTCCGCTGTTCCGGACAGACCGCCCAGTAGCCCGGAAACGTCAAGGCCGCCGGAGCCGTAGCCCTGCTGACCGCCAGTTTCCAGGGTTGCAAACTGCTGGATGCAGCGGGAATACTCGCTGTCAAGACCGATGGAATCGTAGGTGGAGACAGCATTTTTCACATAGCTGGTGCGCTGATAGGGGAAGAAGATGGAAAGACCGTAGGCGTTGGAGATGGACGAAGAGGTTTTGTTGTACTTCACGGCGCCCAGCAGGGTCTTGGCCAGCGTCTCGCTCTCGCCGGTGCCGAGGTTGTAGCAGAGGTGGACCAGGTCAACCTGGTCAATTTTGCTGGAGCTTGCAAATTCCCGGGTGGAGCTGCGGGCATCGGAAACGGCCTTGTAGTCCGAGCCAGAGAGCAGCTTGGAGGTTCCGGCGGCGAAGCTCTTCAGGCTTGCGGGGACCGTCTGGCTGAGCTCTGCCAGATCTACCACGGAGAGGGTGGTTTTCTGGCCGGCGCAGCGGCGGTTGCACTCGGAAACAAAGTCGTCTACAATATTTTTCCCGATTTCAATGGTGGGCATGGAAGAATCGGCGGAGAGCTTGCTCAGCCAGTTGGTATAGTACCAGCCGATGCCGGGCTCAGTCTCCTCAGAGGCAATCATATAGTCGGCGTAGTCGTTGAGCATCAGGCCGGTTTCCAGTGTGGCCATCAGACAGGCGTCGAAGCCGATGAAGTCAAATTTGGTTCCAGCGTTTTTCAGTGCTGCGTTGATGCCGCTCAGACCCATAGAGCCCAGAGAGGCATTCTTTTCGTCATAGCCGTAGCCGCTGATGGAGCCGCCGCCGTGGTCCCAGAAAATCAGGGCCTGGCGGTTTGCGGGATAGTTTTTAGTGCAGTATTGTATGAAGCGGGTCAGAGTGGCGGGCTTCACCAGAGAATCCTTGCCGTCGTCCTCTACCAGCCGGGTAATGCTGCCGTTTTCAACCTTGTAGATCTGGTTGACGGAATTGGAGATGCCGTTGGTTCGCCACTGCTTGCAGCCGCCGGTATAGACCAGCAGATTGATGTTGTTGCCAAGGGTCGCTTTTGCCATTTCCTGCAGGTCGTTGGTGGCCATGCCGGATTTGGATTACAGATCAGTGCCGCACATATAGACCATAATGGTAAACTTATCCTTGCCGTTGCCCTGAATCTGGGTGTAGCGGGCTCTTGCGCCCTTGACCACAGTTTGGTCGAGTTTTCCGGTATTTGCTTCCCTGGCCCAGCCGATAGAGGCGGAACCGCCGCCGGAGAAGCCACCCAACAGACTTGTCAGGCTTGCCCCGGAGGAGCTTCCGGAGGAGCCGCCCAGCAGGCCACCGAGGCCGCTGATTAAATCAAGCCCGGAGCTGGAGGATGCGCTCTGCGACGTAGCGCCGGAGAGCAGACTGAGACCCTCACCGAGCATATTTCCGTTGCCGCCGCAGGAACGAAGTGCAAAAAACAGAAGGAGAATCATAATCAGGGAGCTGCCGCCGAGCCCACGGGTTGCGGCCCGGCTTCCGCTGTGCCCCGTGCTGCTGCTCTGGGGACGTTTGGAGTAGCTGACGTCCTTTCCGAGGGGCTTGCTCTGATTCAAACCGTCGCCGGTTTTATGAAAGCTTTCTGTTTTGCCGATGATATTTTTTCCTCGGCCTTGACTGGGTTTGTTATCCATAGTTGAACCTCCCATGCGTTCAGATAGGGCTATTTTATCAGATTTTTGTTGGAATTGCAACGGAGAAAACAGGGAAAACCCAAAAACAGCAAAAAATTACGGACAAAAATTCCGTCCCCCGAATAGGATGAAGCAAAGGGGGAATGTGTCATGGATCGGACCTTGGCGGAGCTCGGAGCCGGAGAGCGGGGGGTGGTGACAGCTCTTTGCCTTTCGTCGGCCCGGGCCGCACCCTTTGTGCGGCTGGGGCTGATGCCAGGGACAGAGGTGCAGTGCCTGCGCCGCAGTCCCATGGGGGATCCGTCTGTCTACCGGTTTCGGGGAACCACCGTCGCGCTGCGCCGTCTGGACACCCGACAGATTTTGGTGCAGCCGGAAAGAAGCGCCCCATACAGGGAGTATACCGAATCGGGGGAGGGGAGTATATTCCTGTCCCACGGCGGGGAACATCCGGCCTCCGTCCGGGAGGTGTCGCTATGAGTTCTTCCTCGATGAAGGAATGCTGTCTTGTGTGTCTGGCGGGAAATCCAAACGTCGGAAAATCCACCGTATTCAACGGATTGACGGGCCTGCGCCAGCATACCGGTAATTGGACCGGAAAAACTGTCGATCCCGCCCGGGGCCAATGGAAGCTGGGGCAGACACTCTATGAAGCTGTCGATCTGCCGGGAATCTATTCCCTCGGCGGCGGAACGCCGGAGGAGCGGGTGGCGGCGGACTTTCTTGCGCGGGAAGAAGCCGATTGCCTTGTGGTGGTGCTGGACGCCACCGCCCTGGAGCGCACCCTGGCTCTGGCCCTGGAGCTGCGGAGGAGACACCGGAATCTGGTGATCTGCCTGAATCTGATGGATGAAGCAGAGCGTCTGGGCCTGCATCCGGACGGGGCTGCCCTGAGCGAAGCCCTGCAGGCGCCGGTGGTGTTCACCCGGGCCGACCAGCCCCGGACCGTGGAGGCCCTGCGCCGTGTGATTGCCGTGGCCTGTATGAAGCGGGGCGAGGAAGCGCAGAAGCAGGAGGACGCGCCGCAATGGTCCTGCAGCCCGGAGCAGGCGCTGCGGGAGGCCTCTGCTCTGGCAAAGCGGATCTGCCCGGAAGCTCCGCGGCCAAAGCGGGACTGGGACCGGCTTTTGCTGGGAAAATGGACGGCTTGGCCCCTGACCCTGCTGCTGCTTTTCGGGCTGCTCTACTTGACGGTGCGGGGGGCAAACTATCCCTCGGCTCTGTTGGAGAAGCTGTTTTCCCGTCTTGCCGCTCAACTGCGAATGCTCCTGTCCGGCCTGCCGCCAACGCTGCAAAGTCTTCTGCTGGGGGGGCTCTATGGAACCACGGCGAAGGTGGTGTCCGTCATGCTGCCGCCTATGGCAATCTTTTTTCCGCTGTTTTCGATTTTGGAGGATCTGGGGCTGCTGCCCCGGCTGGCCTTTCTGCTGGACCGGCCCTTCGCTGCCTGCGGCTCCTGCGGCAGACAAGGTCTGTGTATGTGCATGGGTTGCGGCTGCAACGCAGTCGGCGTGACGGGCTGCCGGATTATCCCCAATGAATCGGAGCGGATTGCCGCTGTTTTGACCAATGCACTGGTGCCCTGTAACGGAAGATTTCCCACGCTGATTCTGCTTGCAGGTCTGCTGTTGGGCCGGAGTGGGGAACTGTCTGCGCTGGCAACGGCGGGGATTCTGACCTTCTGCCTGCTTCTGGCCTGCGCCGTCACGCTGGGAAGTACAGCGCTGCTTCGCAGGACAATTCTGCGGGGAGAAAGGGGCTCCTTTGTGCTGGAGCTGCCACCCTTCCGCCGCCCGAGGCTGGCGCAGCTGCTGCTTCGTTCCATTCTGGACCGGACGTTGCGGGTGCTGGGAAGAGCGGTGTGCGTTGCAGCACCGGCCGGAGTATTGATTTGGATCCTGACCTATGTGCAGCTTGAGGGCACGGGACTGCTCTCCCTGATGGCCGGGTGGCTGGAGCCGCTTGCCGTCCGGATGGGGCTGTCCGGAACTCTGCTGCTGGCTTTCGTGCTGAGCTTCCCGGCCAATGAGCTGTTGCTGCCTCTGGCGGTGTTGATCGGAACGGCCGGAAGCAGTTTTGCAGCAGACGGGGGGACAGCATCTGAATTGATCAAGCTGGGGGTCGGTCCCCAGATGGCCCTCTGCGGGGCGGTCTTTACGCTGTTTCACTGGCCCTGCTCCACCACGGTGCTGACAGTCTGGCACGAAACCCGACGCTGGAAGTGGACGCTGCTTTCCGTGCTGCTGCCGACGCTGGTGGGGGTGGTGCTCTGTCTCTTGATCCACGCGCTGTGGACGGTATTTTCCTGACAGTGTGCAGGAAATAAAAGCACCGGAAGTCTGCGCCCGCCGGGCGCCTTCCGGTGCTTGTGAAGTGTTGTCTAAATAGGATGGTTCCGAAGGAACATGACCCCCAGGGCGTTGCGGCCGCAGTGGGCGGAAATGGTGCAGCCGGCCTGAGTGACATGGATGTTGGGGAAGTCCCCAAGGCTGCGGAGCTTCGACACACAGGCTTCCACAATCGATTCGTCGCAGCCGCCGTGGGTGATAAAGACGTGGCTCTTGTCGATGTCGTCCGTATGCTCCACCCGATCTTCCAGGTATTTCAAGAGAATCTGATCGAATTTGCCCCGGTATTTTTTTCCAACGGACATTTTTCCATCCTTGACCAAAATGCAGGGCTTAAAGTTCATCACATTGGCGCCCAGCATGGTCAGGGTGGAGCAGCGTCCGCCCTTGTGGAGAAATTCGAGGCTGTCGATTACAAAGGAAACATCCACACAGGGAGTCAGACGGCGGCACTCCTGGGCAATCATGCCGGCGCTCATACCCCGGGTTGCCAGCTCTGCTGCCCGGATGACCAGCAAACCGCCGCCGGTGGAGAGATTGCGGGTGTCCACAACATGAACCCGGTCAAAGTCCTGGGCGGCAATTACGCTGTTCTGGTAGGAAGAGGACATTTCAGAACTGATGGTGAAGTGCACAATGCTGTAGCCGTCTGCCACATATTTTTGGAAAAAATCATAACAGGCAGCTAAATTGGGGGCGGCCGTTTTTGGCAGAGTTCGGTTAAGCTCGTAGCTTCGGTAAATATCCTCCGGCGTAATATCAAGCCCATCGACGTGGCTGACGTCGTTGAGATTGACCGTTAAGCGCATCAGGGAAATCCCGTAATGGGCTCGCAGCTCCGGGCTGAGGTCTGTGGTGCTGTCACTGGTAATCAGAATCTTTTCAGGCATTCTGCTTGCTCCTTATGTCAAAACACAGTCATATTTATGAGTGATGGTTGTAGTTCTATTACTATACGACAAAAGAAGCAGAAAAGCAAGTCCGGATTTACCTTTGAGCTCAAAATTTTTGGATCAGGATGCACAGATTCTTGATCTGCAATTCCGGATGAACGTCTTCCACCGTTATAGGGGAGAGGGAAGCGGCCATTGGCAGCTATTTCCCGAGAAACTTTTCAAGATCGCCGCCGCTCGACAAATCCCGATCCTCCAGCATCATCAGCTTTTCTGCCAGCAACCGGGACAGTCCGCCGATAATGGCCGCCGAAATAATCAACTCGTCGGCGTTTTCTGTGGAGAAGGGGGATGGATCCTTGTGATCCAGAATCGGGCCGGCGACACCCCGAACCTGTTCGATGAAGAACGTGGAAGCCAGCGCGTGACGCTCAATAAAGCGACAGTAGGCAGAGCGCACTTCCTCTTCCGACAGACCTGTGGGGATCAGCTTTTGAATCAGTGCAATGCTGAGGCCCTGTTTCATCGTGCAGATGATAATCAGGTAGGCAATATGGATTCGGTAGTAGCGTTTTTTTACGGGCTCCGGCATAATTTTTGTGCGAACGTAGTTGTTGATAGCCGCCGCGGTGATGGATTCCTCCCCCTTCAGCTCCGGCGGCAGGTAGTCCAGATATTGCCGCAGCAGGCAGACAAGCTGTTCCATATAGAGCCCGAGATCCGGAATGACCTCCCAGGAAGGGAGTTGGTAGTTGTTCAAATAACTTTCCCAGCGGCGAAGCTTTGCCGCCACCAGCATTTTGTCATAGGGCATTGCCGGGCCTCCTGTCGATCAGTAAATCTTAGATAGCTCTATGGTAACATAAAACTGTCGAAAAATCAACGTGAAATATAATTGATTATTGCTTGACAGAAAGTAGATGATGTGATAATATGATGTGGCACATTAGATGCGTTTGCTTTTAGAATTACAAATCAAAGAAACTGACTTTTTGAGTGAGGGATACCGATGAACGATTATGAGATTGTGACCGATTCCTCCTGCGACATTATGCCGGAGCTCTTGCAGCTGTGGGGGGTATGCTATGCATCCCTGACGGTCAAATTTGACGGGGACGAGGAAAGTTTTTCCAATTACGATATGCCCTTTCCGGAGTTTTATGACAAGATGCGGAAGGGGAGTGTGGCGAGGACCTCGGCGGTAAACATTGAAAGCTTCAAGCAGGTCTTCGAGCCCATTGTGAAGGCGGGGAAGGACGTCCTGTATATCGGATTTTCCTCCGGTATGAGCACGACGGTCAATTCCGGCACCATAGCGGCGGCGGAGCTGGCGGAGCTCTATCCGGAGCGGAAGATCGTCACGGTGGATACCCTTGCAGCCTCTGCCGGGCTCGGCCTTTTGGTCTATCTGGCGGTGCAGAATAAAAAAAGGGGTGCCACGCTGGAGGAGACTGCAAAATTTGTAGAGGACACCCGGCTGCGGATTTGCCACTGGGTCACGGTAGATGATTTGGTTTACCTCAAGCGGGGCGGCCGCGTCAGCGCGACGGCTGCCTTTGTGAGCGGGGTGCTGAATATCAAGCCGGTTCTGCGGGTAGACAACGACGGCCGCCTGGAAACGATGTTCAAAGCCCGGGGGCGCCGTGCAGCCCTGAAGACTTTGGCGGATCAATATGAAAAATATGCCTCTGACCCGGAGCACGGTACGGTATTTATCTCCCACGGCGACAGCCCGGAGGATGCGCATGTCCTTGGGCAGATGCTGGCGGAACGTTTCGGGGTCAAGGCAGAGCTGATTACCTACATTGGGCCGGTCATCGGTTCCCACGCCGGCCCCGGAACCGTTGCCCTGTTCTTTGTAGGCAAGGAGCGCTGAGATGCAGGGGCGAACGCCGCTGGCTCAGAGAGAGCTTCCCGATTACACAAAAGGGGAGGAGTGCTTCAACTTTGTCTCCCATGTGGTCGGAGGCGGGCTTGCGGTGCTTATGTTGATTCTGTGCGTAATCCGGGCGGTTCAGCGGGGAAATGCTGCGGCCATTGTCGCCGCTGTGGTTTACGGACTGTCCCTCGTCAGTGTCTACACTGTCTCCAGTGTTTATCACGGCTTGCGGCCTATCACGGCCAAAAAAGTCATGCAGGTTCTGGATCACTGCACCATCTATTTTCTGATTTTCGGATCTTATCTGCCTGTGTTGCTCTGCGCGATTCGCAGAGAATTTCCCTTGACTGCCTGGGTTCTCTTCGGGCTTATTTCCACAATTACGGTTTTGGCGGTGACGTTTACAGCCATTGATCTGGAGAAATTCCGGGTGCTGTCCATGATCTGCTATGTGGGCTTGGGCTGGTGCATTGTCTTTGCTGCTCCGGTGGCTCTGCGGGCAATTCCGCTGCCAGGTCTGCTCTGGCTGCTTTTCGGCGGCATTGCCTATACCTTCGGCGCGGTGCTCTATGGTCTCGGAACCCGCAGACGGTATATGCACGGCGTCTTTCACCTCTTTGTGATTCTGGGCAGCCTGCTGCAGTTTGTCTGCATTTTTGCGTATGTCATTTGAAAATGAAGCCCTTTCGGAGGCTTCGAACCCTGCCCCGCTGCAAAGGAAATTTGCAGCGGGGCAGGGTTTTCCCATAATTCGAGGAAACAGACGTGACTTATCCTGAATTATTCACCCAGGTACGGAACTGAGCCTGCAAGGTGCCATGTTTGGGCAGGCAGCTACAAAATTCTCAGTGTTTTCCCGGCGTTCGGCTCCTTACCGACACTGACGTGAATAATTCAGGTTAATCCTACTTCGAGGTTTCGTTTTATTCAATTGTCAACTTTGCT
>JAGAEW010000065.1 GCA_017612935.1 Oscillospiraceae bacterium | reverse complement strand
CTGGCCCGCCGCCTCTCCGGCGGCGGCGCTGTTTTTCATGACCTTGGGAATCTGAATTTTACCTTTCTGATGTCTGCCGGGGACTATGATCTGCCCCGTCAGCTCACGGTGCTGGAACGGGCCTGCCAAAGCCTGGGCATCCCCGCACAGCGCTCCGGCCGAAACGATTTGCTGGCCGATGGCCGGAAGTTTTCCGGCAATGCGTTTTATTCTCACGCCGGAAAGTCCTACCATCACGGCACCTTGATGGTGGACGTGAATATGGAAAATGTTCAGCGCTATCTCAGCCCCTCCAAAGCCAAGCTGGCGGCGAAGGGCGTGGATTCTGTCCGCTCTCGGGTCGTCAACCTGCGCGAGTTTGTTCCGGATCTGACCATCGAGCGCCTGTCCGACGCCCTGATTGCGGCGCTGGCGGAGGTCTACTGTTCAGATATGAATGTAGGGACAAGCATTGCTTGTCCGCCGACCTGCGACCCCCTCCAGATTTGTCATTCTGCGCACAGCGAAGAATCCGCCCCTGCGACCCCAGTTCTTCCGCTGAACGTGGACGAATTGGATCTCCGTGCGCTGACAGAGAAATATCGCTCCGAAGAATGGCTCTATGGGCAAAAGCTCCCCTTCACCGCAGCGGTGGAGGAACGCTTCCCCTGGGGCGGCGTGGAGCTTCAACTGGACGTCAACGAGGGCGTGATCCGTGCAGCCAAGGTCTACACCGACGCGATGGACGATACGCTGGCCCCCAGAGTGGAGGCTGTGCTGTCTGGCTGTGCCTTCCGCGGGGAAGCGCTGAAAAGCGCTCTTGCAGGCATCTGTCTGCCTGCGGAGCAGGAGGGACAACTGGTTTCCCTTTTGGAAACGGCGTTATAATCAGCAATCAAGGAGAACCGCAGATGAAACTGATCGCAATGGATCTTCAAAAGGGACTTGTGAACGAGGGCCTCTACAATTTTCAACATTTCCTTGAAAACACCAAAAAGATTATTGACGCAGCCAGAGAAAACGGCGTCGAAGTGATCTATGTTCAGCACGACGACGGCCCCGGTTCCGGCTTCTCCCAAGGGGACGAGGATTTTGAAATCGCCTCTCAGTTTCTGCCGCTGGCAGGGGAGAAACGGTTCTCCAAGCATCACGGAAGCTGCTTCGGAAGCCCCGCGCTGCGGAAGTATCTGGAGCAGGCCGGGGAGGATACCGTGATGCTCGTGGGGCTGATTACCGACGGCTGCGTGGATACCACTGTGAAATCCGGCTTTGACCGGGGATATCACATGATCATTCCGGAAGGTACAAATTCCACCTTCGACAATGAATACATGACGGGAGAAACGGCCTGTCGGTTTTTCAACGAAGGACTGTGGCCGGATTACTTTGCAAAATGTGTCTCTGTGGAAGAGGCAATTGCGTTGATGAAACAGCAATCAAGATTGAACCAAAAGGAGATCAAGATATGAACCACTATGATCTGATCGTGATCGGCGCCGGCCCCGGCGGCTATGAGGCTGCCCTGCACGCCGCGAAGCTGGGTCTGAAGACTGCTCTGGTGGAGCGCCGCGACGTGGGCGGCACCTGCCTGAACCGGGGCTGCATCCCCACCAAGACCCTGTTGCACTCCGCCGAAATCTACCACGAGGCCCGGGAAGCCGAAACCTTCGGCATCCACACCGAGAACGTGGGCTTCAAGCTGCCTGCCATCTTCGCCCGGAAGCAGACCGTGGTGGAGAAGCTGCGCAGCGGCGTGGAGTCCCTGCTGAAGTCCGCCAAGGTGGATCTGCTCCGGGGCACCGGCACCATTCTCGGCAGCGGTAAGGTCCGCGTGAGCAACGCCGAGGGCAGCGAGGACTATGAATGCACCAACATTCTGGCCGCCACCGGCTCCGTGCCTGCCCGTCCCCCCATTCCCGGCCTGGAGCTGGCAATGACCTCCGACGAACTGCTCGACGGGGCGGAAAGCCTCTATAAGAGCCTGATTATCATCGGCGGCGGCGTCATCGGCGTGGAGCTTGCCACTTTCTATGCCGATCTGGGATGCCCCGTGACCATCGTGGAGGGCCTGGATCGCCTGCTGCCCAATATGGACAAGGAGCTGGGCCAGAATCTTGCCATGCTGCTGAAAAAGCGCGGCGTATCCATCCAGACCGGCGCTATGGTGCAGGGTGTGGAGAAGAGTGAGAACGGCCTGACCGTCCGCTTCGAGCAGAAGGGCAAGGCGGGCGCTGTGGAGGCGGAAGCCGTCCTCTGCGCCATCGGACGCTCCCCCTACAGCAAGGATCTCTTTGCCGAGGGGCTGGAGGTGGCCTATGACCGCCGCCGTCTCCATGTGGACGAGCACTTCCGCACCTCTATCCCCGGCGTCTACGCCATCGGTGACGTGTCCTCTCCCGTACAGCTGGCCCACGTCGCTACGGCCCAGGGTCTGGCCTGCGTGGATGAAATCGCCGGACGTCAGTCCAGCCAGAACCTGAGCCTGATTCCCGGCTGCGTCTACACCCGTCCTGAGATCGCCACGGTGGGTATCACTGAGGCGGAGGCGAAGGAGCGGGGCATCGCCGTCAAGACCGCAAAGGGTTTGATGTCTGCCAACGGACGCACCATGATTCTGGAGGGCGAGCGTGGCTTTATGAAGCTGGTGGCGGAGGCCGAAACCGGCAAGCTTCTGGGTGCTGCCTTCATGTGTGAGCGGGCCACTGATATGATCTCCCAGCTCAGCGTTGCTATGGCCAATGGCTTGAGCGTCAAGGATATGCTCTGTGCGATCCGGCCCCATCCCACCTTTGAGGAAGCCCTCGGCGCTGCGCTGGAGGAGCTTGCAAGTAAGCTGGAGGTCTGACGAGCTTGTATCCAAGCCGTCCACAGAGCGCTTGCAGAGCGCTCACAATTACAATTACAGAACAGGGGGCAAGGCAGAAATGAAACGGATGATGAGTTTGCTAAGGCGGCAGCGCTCAGCTGAAATATGCGGTGCTGTCTTGATGTCGCTGGGACTGGCTCTCAGCGCCAATACGCCGAACCCCGGTGTCCGACATGAGACGGCGGGGCAGCTTTCCGATGCCGCCCGGGCCTATTATACGGGGGAATATGAGATTGAAGCACTGTCCACTCTGCCTGGCAGCTCCTCTGAGGACCCGGCTGAGGTTTGGGCAAGTCCCCTCAGCAAGGCGCTGCGGACCTTGATGACGGAAAGCGAAATCACTCTGCCCAGCTATTCTGAAACCCTGTCCCTGTTTGCCGTTACAGACGCCAGCAGAGGCTCTTCGGAGCCTCTGCTGTTTTATTCTGACAGCAGAGGAGCCTGTCAGCGGGGGCGAATCTGGCCGGACGAACGGGGAAATTTCTTTCAGGATGGCGTGGGCCGGGATCTGCATCATCTTCGGCCGGTGAACACCGGGGTAAACGGAGCGAGAAGCAGTCTGTGCTTTGGCAATGTGCGGGAGGAATTGCAGCAATATGAGACATATTTTCTGAATGAAACTCCGGTTCTCTGGTATCAGACGGACTGGAACAACTGGAAGGGGCTGGTGGAGGTCCGGGATGAGGTAAAGGGCGATGTTGCCAGAATTCTGCTCTATGTGTGGACGGCCTACGGCGGTCCCGGCGGCGAAAACCAAAACCTGTGGAAGGACCAACAGGCCTCCGGAACCGGCGTAGAGCTCAACGACGGGCAGCGGGTGATCGAATCCAAAAAGTGTCTGCTGGAATGGTGCCGACTGGATCCTGTGGATACCTGGGAGCTGGGGCGCAACGATGCGGTGCAGAGCATTCAGGGCAATCGAAACGTGTTCATCGACTATCCGGAGCTCTGCTGGTTGGTGCTGGGAGAAGAAATACCGGATATGCCGACCCCGTCGGGCCTGGCACAGAGCCTGAACCGTGTCGTGACGGCAGTGGCAGATCCGGAGGAGGGCGGCACTGTGACCGTGCGTGGGAGGACTGTCACGGCGGAGCCGAAGCCGGGCTATGAAATTGCGGGCTGGACTTTGAACCCCGAAAACGCAGCCACCGTCACACAGAGGGAGAATTGCTTTGTGTTGGAGAATTTGCAGGCTGATTGCTGCCTGCAGGTCCACTTTGCCCTTCAACCCCCCTGCGCCGACCAGCATGTCTGGGATGCCGGCGTGATCAGCCGCGTGCCGACCCAGCGTCTGCCCGGTGAAAAAAGCTACACCTGCACCCGCTGTGGCGCGGTTCGCAGCGAGGAAATCCCCTTTCGCTTTGAAGATGTGGAGGACGAGCAGGCCTACTACTTCGCTCCGGTCTATTGGGCGCTGCAGGAAGAACCGCCCATCACCTGCGGAACGGACGAAACGCATTTTTCCCCCGGGCAGATCTGTACCCGGGCAGAGGCAGTGACCTTTCTGTGGCGGGCAGCCGGTGCACCGGAGCCCGGGACAAATACGAGCATACGCTTTCAGGACGTTCCGGAGTGGGCCTATTACCGCAAGGCAGTGCTCTGGGCATGGGAATCCCGGATTACGCTGGGAACCTCCGACAAATATTTCTCTCCCCAGGCGCCCTGTACCAGAGCACAGGCAATGACCTTCTTCTGGCGGGCTGCCAAACGGCCCCAGGTGTCGGCTTCCTGTCCGTTTGAGGACCTGAACGACGCTGAGGAAGCCCGGGATGCGATTATCTGGGCCTACAGCCGAAAAATTACCAATGGCACTGCGGACAATCGTTTTTCTCCCAACGCAGTCTGTACCCGGGCCCAAATGATGACCTTTCTCTATCGCGCCTCGTGAAAACGGGGCCGGCGCAGAAACATTCT
>JAGAEW010000064.1 GCA_017612935.1 Oscillospiraceae bacterium | reverse complement strand
GAAGGTGACGGACTGGGAGTAGCCCCAGACAGTCTCGACGCCGCGGTTGCGGAGGCCCTTGAACATACCGTCGGTAGCCATGCCCAGGCAGATGCCCATGTAGACCAGGCTGTGAGGCGCGTTCTTGGTCATGTGGTTGGCGATGGCAGTGCCGGAAACATAGGCATAGCCGGAGCCCTTGATGACATCATAGTAGGTGCCGTACTGACCCGTCTTTGCAGTGGTATCGGCGGAGGTAACGCCGGAGTTGGTAATCAGGCAGAGATAGGAGCAGTTGGCACGGGAGGTGTAGTCACCGTTGCCGTTGCTGTAGTCGGTGGTGCCGTGGGAGTCGAAAATGACCAGACCGCAATCCTCGATGGTCTTTGCGATGTTGTCAATGGTGGCATTGTTCATGGAATAACGAATGCCATTGCCGCCGGTGGCGTTGTAGAGGTTCTGCCACATAGTCTTATAGTCGGGGGAGTAGTTCAAGAAAGCGCTGTCGGAATAGTTGGAAGCGGAATCCCAGTAGGGCTGGATGATACCGATGTTCTTAGAGGTGGGGCTGCCTCCTCTGACCACAGCCGCATTCGCCGCATTTTGAGCTTCGATGAAAGCGGCCATCTCAGCCTCGGAGAGCTTCGTGCCGTCGCGTCTGAGCTCAGCTTCCATTCTGGGGTCGTAGCAGCAGGGCATCCCGGTGGTGGTTTGCCAAACCAGGAATTTACCGTTCTGCTGCAGCGTATTCGGAACATAGGTGTCGGAGGATTCGATGGCTTCGACGACCTGCGGGATAATAGCGATGTAGTCCGCTTCGGTCATCTTGTCTGCGCCACCCGCACGGCGGGCTGCGCCTGTTTTGACAGAATCAATCAGGGCGAAAACATCATCGTCCAAAACTTTACTGTCATCTTCGGTGTAAACGTGGATTTGATTTGCATTTGGGTTGCTTTCCTGTGCAAGCGCCACAATCGGAAGCATACTTACGATCATGGTCAGAACAAGAAGCAGGGAAAATACGCGTCTGATCTGTTTTTTCATAGCTTATCATCTTACTCCTTTACATAAATTTTCGCAAGAATGTATAACCCTTGCCCACACTAATTATACCATAAAAATCTATTTTGTACAGAATCTTTAACACCTTCTTAATGATAATCATTTAATCCTTCTATCAATGATTTTTGTTTAGTATTCATAACAAATGAATTATATTGCGGATATACATAATTTTTCTACATTAATTCTTATTTTTTTCTTTGTTATGTTAGTAATTCAATTTTCGAACGTAACAGTTAAAACAGACTCTAAATGCAAATAGCCCCCATTAAATGCCCATGCAAAGACAGCTCAAAGTGTCAATAGCCGACATTCAACGAATACGCAGCAAATAAAATGACAGCTTTCTCATTGATCTAACTCGATTGCGGTGACTTTCCCTTTCTGTTCGACATTGAATTTTGCATATAACGGATGATTAAATTATGTATACGACGAATTCTTGTAGTAAATCAACATTCTTCTTGTTCCTCCTGCACAGAAGAATGCATGCGATGATATTGCATAATCATACCAAAAATGAGCATCTGAACAATGTTCCGACAGAACACCCCGCCGAATCAGCAAAACATCGCACAATCGACGCTGTCCAGTTTACACTTTTTGTCACAAACTTCATCTCATGCAGGCTCCGGCCTACAGGCGGAACTCATACCATCCTTCGTTTGCGTCCTTGTCGGGCATCAGCCCACCTGCGCCCTTCGCCTCCTCCGGCACAATTACTGCAGGGAACACTTTTCAAAACTTCTATGGAAGCTTCGAATGAACTTCATTTTCCAAAACTCCGCTGTAACACTCCCCTTTTATATTAAGCCAAAAAGCGATCGAAGCTATTGCAATACAAAAGAAAATATGCTAAAATAAGGATCATTAACCAAACGAAAGAAAGTGGGAATGACTTATGGAAACCTTAATTACCCTTCGGGAGCTGTATCGCAATACTGATGCCTATGCCGGCAAGACCATCAAGCTGGGCGGTTGGGTGCGAAATCGCAGAGCTTCCAAGAATTTTGGGTTTATCATGCTCTCTGACGGCACCTTCTTCCAGCCCGTTCAGGTCGTGATTACCGACGCGATGGAAAATTTCGCAGACATCTCCAAAATCAATATCGGAGCCGCGCTGATTGTCGAGGGCGTTGTGGAGCTCACGCCAGATGCAAAACAGCCCTTTGAGGTTCAGGCCAAGACTGTCACCGTCGAAGGTTCCTCTACTCCGGACTTCCCCATTCAGCCGAAGCGCCACACACTCGAATACCTGCGAACAGTAACGCATCTGCGTCCGAGGACCAACACCTTCCAGGCGGTATTTCGTGTCCGCAGTCTGATTGCCTATGCAATCCACAAGTTCTTTATGGAGCGGGATTTTGTTTATGTCCACACACCCCTGATTACAGGTCTCGACTGTGAGGGAGCCGGCGCCCAGTTTCAGGTGACAACGCTGGATCTCAACAACCCGCCCCGGCTTGCAGACGGCTCAGTGGATTTCTCCAGGGACTTCTTCAACAAGCCCACCAATTTGACCGTCTCCGGCCAAATCAACGGCGAGTCTTTTGCAATGGCCTTCCGCAACATCTATACCTTCGGCCCCACCTTCCGGGCGGAAAACTCCAACACCACCCGCCACGCCGCCGAGTTCTGGATGATCGAGCCGGAAATTGCCTTTGCAGACCTACAGGACGATATGCAGCTTGCAGAGGATATGCTAAAGTATGTGATTTCCTACGTTTTGGAACATGCGCCGGAGGAAATGGAGTTCTTCAACAGCTTCGTTGACAAGGAACTTCTGACCCGCCTGCATCACGTTCTGAATTCTGATTTTGGCCGTGTGACTTACACAGAGGCAATCAAGCTGCTGGAACTCCACAACGACAAGTTTGACTTCCCGGTTCACTGGGGCAGCGATCTGCAAACTGAGCACGAGCGCTATCTGACCGAAGAAATTTTCAAGCGTCCGGTCTTTGTGACAGATTACCCGAAGGAGATTAAATCCTTCTATATGAAGCTCAATCCCGACGGCAAGACCGTGGCCGCGATGGACTGTCTGGTACCCGGCATTGGTGAAATCATCGGAGGCAGCCAACGTGAGGATGATTACGACAAGCTGCTCACCCGCATGAAGGAACTGGGCATGAAAACAGAACTCTACGACTTTTATCTGGATCTGCGGAAGTACGGCTCCGCCCGCCACGCCGGCTTTGGCCTCGGCTTCGAGCGTTGCGTCATGTATCTGACCGGCATGGGCAACATTCGAGACGTACTCCCCTTCCCCAGAACCGTGAACAACTGCGATCTATAATACAGCAATCAAGAGCGAATTGAAAGAAATGGTGCGCGGCAGCGTAGAGGAAACGCTGAATGAGCTGCTGGAACAGGAGGCGGAGAATATGAAAATGTTGCCATTTTCGTTGCGATTGCCGTCAACGAAGATGGATATCGCGGGGTATTAGGCGCAGGACGAGGGTGGTCGGCTGTTTTCCGGACGGGAACTCAGCTTTAATGCTGGTTTGCGCCAGGCTTCGGCATGTTGCCGGCACACAACGGGGCAATAAGAAGTACATGAACAAGAATCACTTGGCGGCAATGGAGCTGCCGCTTATCGTCTGCTGACCATAGCAGACCGGAAGCCCAGCGTCAAGGACAAGCGAGCGGCTACGCCGTCCTTGGCATCGGCTTTCCGGCCTGCTGTAATGGTAGACAAGAGGGCTGCCGCCCTCCGGTCATAAACATTCTGGCTTCGTTTTTCAGGTTCTGCAAACAAATTTTCGCATAATACTTGACACTACCGTTTAATGAAATCCAGTATGAACGTCAGAGGCCAGCAACTTCCCCACCTAAAAACAATTCCCCGCAGTCAAACGACTGCGGGGAATTGTTTTTAGGCAGAATTATTTTTTATGATGCTTTTTCTTGTTGTTTTTTGTGTTCTCAATCTGCACAGGCTCTTCCTTCTGATCCAAAACGATCCAAATCAGTGCCGCAAGGACGCCGCCCACCAACGGCGCAAGAAGGAACACCCAAATCTGCTCCAGCGCGCGACCGCCGGCAAAGACAGCAGGGCCGAGAGAGCGGGCGGGATTGACGCTGGTGCCGGTGATGCCGATACCAAGAAGATGAACCAGGGTCAGCGCAGCTCCAATTACCAGACCGGCTACCTTACTGTGGGCCTCGCGGGAGGTGACGCCAAGGATGGTCAACACAAAAACAAAAGTCAAAAGAATCTCGGCAACAAAACCGATACCAACCGAAAACTTCTGCGGATCAACTGCATTTGCACCAAAGCCGCAGTCAAAGCCAAACAGGACTCCCAGCATTACCGCGCCGAAGAACGCACCGAGAATCTGGGCGATGACATAGCCGACAAACTCATTCGCGCTCATCTTTTTGCTGACGTACATTGCAATGGAAACTGCAGGGTTAATGTGACAGCCGGAGATGTTGCCAATGGAGTAAGCCATAGCGACAATTACAAGGCCGAAGGCAACGGCAGTAGCCAGATAGGCGGCGATGCCCCCTTCCGTAGTACCGCAGCCGGTCGCAATGGCGGTACCGCAGGCCACAAGAACCAGAACAAAGGTTCCAATGAATTCCGCGACAAGCTTTCTCAGGTCTTTCATGAAACTACCTCCTCATCAAATCAAAAGCATAGTAAAATATGCTTTTCTCTAATGCTATTATACCGCAGCAAGCTCCAAAGTGCAAGCATATTCTTAATTTTTTTTTAAGAAATTCAAATGTTTTGAATCAGATTACAGTATAACTGCACATAGTTGGAATAAGCGTACGAAGTCAACGCCTCTCTCGCCCCCAGCACAATTTTGCTGTGGGATGAGAGAGGCGTTCCTTTATTTTTGTTCCTCTGCTCAGGACAGGATCAAATCCATCGCCGCGCTCTTTGTTCCGCAAATCCTCAAATTGCGCCAAAAGCCTTGTTGAGTCACTGAGCCAGAATTTGGGAGATTGGTTGTCGGCCTTCTGATGCTGTTCGATCTGCACCGCATAATTCAGCTATGGCGAATGATTGTCAGAGCTGTTTCAGATAAAACCTGTTCATCGTGCTGTGTACAACACCTTCGGGACGGCGAATCTCCCGATAGCCGGAGCGCTCATAGATGTGGATCGCCGCTGCAAGCTTCGTATGGGTTTCCAAATAAATCCGGCGGTAGCCGAGGGATCTTGCCCGCTCTTCAATAAAATGAAGCATTTCATATCCGAGGCCGCGGCCCTTGACCGCATCAGCAAGATAAAGCTTTTGCAGCTCACAGCAGTCGTCCCGGAATTCCGCGACGCCCACCCCGCCGACAACCGTGCCGTCCTTCAGCAGCACACAGTAGGCCCGCCCGGGGCTCTGATAATACGTTGAAAGATGATCCAGTGCCGCATCATAGTAGGCTGTGCCGGGAATGTCCAAGCCGTGCGCCTGCAGATTCTCCCGAATCAGCGCAGCAATCTCCGGATCAAAGGCAGCACAGAGCGGCTTAAATTCAAATTCTGTCACATGTCTCTCCCCTGTTTAATTCTGATTTCCGCCGATGCTCCAAATCAAGCACTTTCCTGTTCCGATCGAGCCGGACGATCCCCTGAAAAAAGGCAGCACACAGAACCTGCGGTGCTGCCTTTTTTCGGGATATTCTTTATTACAGGCAGGCCTGGTAGATTTTCACCAGGTCCTCCGCAGTCAGCGGCACATAGGCATGGTCCAATCGTCCGCCTCTGTTGGCGTGGGCTGCCATCTCTTCAAAATGCTCTGTGCCGATCTTTAGCTCCGAGAGTGTCATGGGAATTCCGGTGGACTTAAAGTAAGCTTCCAGCGCGTCAATGCCCGCCTGAGCCAGCGCCGCCTCGTCGGTTCCCTCCAGCCCCATCACATTGCGGGCAAATCTGACAAAACGCTCGGTCGCAGAGGGATCCTTTTGCAAAATATAGCGCATCCAGCGGGGGGTGAGAATTGCCAGACCGACACCGTGCGTAATGTCGTAATAGGCCGAGAGCTCATGCTCCATGGCATGGCATGGCCAGCCCGTAGACTGCTTGCCGTACTCCGGAATATGGGAGCAGGCAACAGACGCATCCGCCATCAGATTTGCCCGGGCGCTGTAATTGTCCGGCTCCCTTATGGCAATGGGGGCGTTCTTCATAACAGACTTGAGCACAGTCTCAGCGATGCCGTCAGACAGATCGCTGTCCGGCGTGCGGGAGAAATAGCCTTCGATAATGTGGCTCATAATGTCGGCAGAGCCGGCGGCAGTCTGATCCTTTGGTACTGTAAAAGTATAAGTCGGATCACAGATGGAGGCCGCGGGATAGGTCAGCATTGCGCCGAGCTTCTCGTTGGTGGAAAGATTGGTAATTACTCCGCCGGGATCAAACTCGGATCCGGTCGCGGCAATGGTCAGAACATCCACCAGAGGAAGCGCCTTCCGGCCCGGACGGGAACTGCAGATCATCTGCCAAAGATCGTCGCCCTCGTAATACCGCCCCACCGCAATGGCCTTGGAGCAGTCAATGGTGCTGCCGCCTCCCACCGCGAGAATCACGTTGATATGATGCTCCTTGCACAGGCGAACCCCCTCATACACAGATTCAATGCGTGGATTCGGTGCAATCCCGGAAAGCTCGGTGACGGCAAATCCGCCCTCCTTCAACAGGGCCATGACTGTATCGTAAAGTCCGGTCTTACGAATGGAGCCGCCGCCGTAGGTCAGCAGCACGTTTTTGCCGAAGGGTTCCAAAACCTCGGTCAGATGGCTGATTTGCCCCTTTCCGAAATAAAGTCTGGTCGGAATATTGTGAATATAGTTTAACATAGCTTCCTCCTTGATTTTGTTCCATTCTCTCCCGGAATCCGTCCTTCAGGCGCGATCGCAGCAGCGATTCCCGTCGTTTTCCTGGGGCGTGAAGTCGATCACCAACTGCTGCATCCGGGATTCCAATCGGCGCAGCTTCACTCCGGCCGCCTGAAGCATCCGTTTGGAGGCAATGGTAGTCTTTTCATTGGCATATTTGTCGGACAAATACACGACCTCTTTGATGCCGGACTGAATGATGGCTTTGGCGCATTCGTTGCAGGGAAAAAGCGCAACATAAATCGAAGCTCCCCGCAGATCCTTTCCGCCGGAATTCAAAATTGCATTGAGCTCTGCATGGACTACATAGGGATATTTCGTGTCCTCACCGCTTCGTTCCCAGGGAAATTCGTCGTCGGAGCAGCCCGTTGGGAATCCGTTATACCCCGTGGAGAGAATAATATTGTTGCTGTCCACGATGCAGGCGCCCACCTGTGTATTGGGGTCCTTGCTTCGCATGGAAGCCAACAGGGCTATTCCCATAAAATATTCATCCCATGAGATATAATCCGTTCGTTTCATGCCTGTATTCTCCTTTTCATTAAATTTGTTTCGTATTTTATGACACCTCAAGCAGACTGCCGCAAATGAACAACGCTCAACCGCAAAAAACTCAGCTTCGACGGCGCCAGAGGAAGCGATTGGCAACCTCAACAATCATAAAGCCCAGTACGATACCGAAGCAGGTCATACCCAAATCCGCAGCTCTGGCGGAGTACAGGGGTAAGTTGTGGGTGACAACCCCGTAGACAGCGTAGTACAGAGAAGAACCGGGGATCAGCGGCAGCAGGCAAATGGTAGTGAAGATGGTGGCCGGCGTCTTGTTGATCCGGGCCATGAGCTGTCCGTAGAGACCGCAGACCACCGCGGCGGACAAGGTGGCAGCGAAGCTGTTTCCATACAGCCGCTCGACAATCAAATAGACCCCCCAACTCAAAATAGTGCCGACAGCACACCAGGAAATTTTTACGCCCCGCACTCGGAACCAGATGGCAAAACCGACGCAGGCAATCGCACCGGAGAGTAGCTGAATCTCCGCACTGGAACTGAGGCCGGA
The DNA here is from genome assembly GCA_017612935.1 of Oscillospiraceae bacterium. Taxonomy (GTDB): domain Bacteria; phylum Bacillota; class Clostridia; order Oscillospirales; family Oscillospiraceae; genus JAFRPC01. The sequence continues at coordinate 1,087 of JAGAEW010000064.1, read as the reverse complement.
GATGGGACTGGCCCCGATGTCAGGAAAAAACAGAATCGGCAGTGCAATGCCCAAGGCAATGCCAATGGCGCCGGTGACGGAGGCAACAATATTAATCAGACCGGAAATCGTATCCAGATGAACCAGATCCCTCAGACCGTTGGTGGCCCCCAGGCCACTGATCAGCAGCATCACAACGCTGATGGTCACACGGTCGGTTTGTTCGCAAATCCCGATCCGCGCCGCCAGCAGAATCAAAAATTCCGCAAAAAAAGAAATAGCGAAGTTCAAAATCAGCGGATTGCCCTCCTTCGGAGAGAGCCGACGGATCATCACTGTGACGAAAAGAGCAGCAAAAGCAGCCACCAGAGAATCTGTCAGAGCACAGCCGAAGAACAGCGAATAGCCCCAGCCGCCGAGGGTTCCTGCGAAGCAGCTCACCCAAAATCTTTGGGCCCGGGCGGCACGGATCTGCTGCAGCTTCTCCGCCAGGGCATCCCCCTCCGGTTTCTCAGCGCAGACCCAGCGAGAGACTGTGTTGAGGCGGTCCAGGGTTTCAAAATCAATGCTGCTGCCCCGAACATGGCGGATCTGGGTCATAACCGTTCCCTCTGCGTCTGTTACAGTGGCCTGCAGATTGGAGGGAACCACCCACACATTACAGCTCTGAAAGTCGAAAGCAGAAAGCATCCGATAAATCGTATCTTCTACCCGGTGGGTTTCGCCGCCGCAGCGTACCATTGCAGCCCCGACATCGAGGACAAGAGAAAACAGCTGTTTAGAATTCATGCTCAATCCAATCACCCCCTTTTTCTATCTTATCAGCCATGAGCAAAACTCGAAAACACAAGGAAATACAAGGGATTCCGTCCATGGCAGAAACCGAAAATCACTCTAAAGATATAGAAAGCGGGGCCCCAATCTGGTATAATTACGCTGCCAACAAAAGCTAAGCGGAAAGGGGCTGGCCGCGATCTATCGACAGGAATTGATTCAGGATGGGAGCCTTTTCACATCCCAGAGCGTTGTCAAGTTCTATGACAAGCTGTTCAGCGTATTGGACTTTGAGCTTCCCCGCGCCGATACAGGACGCAGAGGAATGTACCTT
>JAGAEW010000063.1 GCA_017612935.1 Oscillospiraceae bacterium | reverse complement strand
TGATCTTCAGAAATAATGAACAGCAGATTCATAAACGGGATGTTGTCCCAAAACAGATTGAATCTCAGCCAACCTTCGTATTTACCGTCAATGAACAGAGGGATGATTCGTTTCCTTGCGATTGCGTTTTCTATTTCTGCTTTTGAGATATGGGTGTCATATTCCGCGATCATTTCCAAATCGCCGGCTTCGGCATATCTGATTTCCATAAACTATCTCCTTGTGTGCTTCAAGAACTGACAAGATCTCAATCTTTATTCCGATACAAACAATTATACCCTATTACGCCCCAAATGCAATAGGGGATATCATTGTCCCAAGGCTTGTTTTGAAGCCGCTTCATTATCTGAATACAGCAGCTGACAAAACCAGTCCGCAAAGCTATACTATTTTTGAATAATAGTATTATTTATTGTTGGGAGGGGGTATGAACCTCACGGGAGCGCTGACATTTAAGGGGTTCGTGACAAAGTATCTCAAGGAGCTGTCACAAACAAATGCATTGAATTTGAAGACCCTTGCGCGCGAGGCAGAAGACGGCAACTATCGTCTGGCTGCTCCGCTGGTGCTGTACGCTTTGGCGACCGAAAAGAAAGATGCTCTGCACCCTGAAGCGATCCGAGGTGGTCACATAGACCCGTTCCGTCAGATTGGAAATGCTGTGGCCCAGGCAGCCCGCCACCAACTTCCGCTTGCCGTTGCTGTACTCGCAGCAGCAGGGCGCGAAGCTATGGCGTAGGGCGTGCAGACCGCAGTGAACTGCGGCCGTGATTTTTCTGCGTCAAGCGCCTGAAAAGCGGGACTGCCGCGGTCGCTCCGGCCGGGCAGTCCCGCAGCTTGTGGCTCGGGCCAACGTCACCCGGCAAGATAGTCTTCCGGGTCCTGAGGGACGTTATTTTTATATACGGCAAAGTGAAGATGGGGCTCGCTACTGATTTCACTCAGAGCAGTTCTTCCGACAGTGCCGATCACCTGCCCGGCAGAAACATGCTCGCCGGCGGAAACCCTGAGTTCCTCCGCCAGATTGGCATAATGGCTTACAACGCCGTCCGCGTGTTCCACCGTTACCGTCTGTCCAAGCAGATCGTCGGTGAAGACCGCCAGCACGGTACCCTCTGCCACGGCGCTGACCTCGCTGCCCTCCGGGGCGGCAATATCCATCCCTGCATGGGTACGCCAATCCCGGGTTGTAGCGTTATAGGCCAGTTTGTCCATGCTGTAATGGGCAACAACTTTCCCCGCCAGAGGACGGGCAAGGGCCTCACGCGCAGGCTTTTGTGTCTCTGCGCCCGCTTGCTGCGAGGCTTCCGTGGGATTTCCGGGCTTCGGTTCATTTCCGGATTCGAACAGCGAACTTCGGGAGGAATTCGGCAGCTTTTCGGACTTTGGCTTTTCCGCCTCGGCAACAACAGGGAAGCTGGGCAGAACTGCCGCCTGAACTGCATCCGGGAGCGCCGGTTCCTCCTCCGCCGATCTGAGTTCCCGCACAAAGAGCCAGCCGGAAACCGCCACGGCACCCAGGCAGACCGCCAGTGCAAGAACGTAGCCCTTATCCCGGCCCATTTGTTTTATGCTTTGTTTCCATTTCATGCTTATGCACCTCCGCTCTCAGTATGCCCGTCGGCGGAAGATTTATACAATTTTGGAAAAAACTCAATAACAGACGAACAAACGCCGCAGGCAGCCGGAAATCCGGTGCCTGCGGCGTTTGTTCGTGCTTTTTCAGCGCTCAGCGCTTGAACTCGATGGGCAGCATGGGCTTGAGATCCTTGGCTTCCTCAACGCCGACAATGTCAGTCACCTTCAGAGTGTCGCCACTGACCTCTACAACGAGGTACGCATTGGTGTCGATTTCCTCGCCCTTCTCTGCGAAATAGAGCTTGCCGTCCTCGAAGCGGTAGGTGCCCTCGTACTTCTCGTTTTTGGCATCCTCCACAATGGTTTCCACGTCAAACATCTCCATCATTTTATTGATGGCGTCGTCCATGCTCTTGTCGCTCTTCTCAAGCTGCGTCTTGATCTCCTCTTCGCTCTGGCCGGTAATAGAAGCCATCAGACTGGGCATAACCTCGGGCAGGCCGGCCTTCAGCGTTTCAAAAGACTGGTTCAAAGAATTCTCATCGAGGGTACCGACGAAGGTGTTGTCCTGCTTCAGCTCGACGTTCATGGTGATGTTCATCTTCTTAACCAGGTCGCCGACGGGGCCGTCCAGGAACTGCAGCGCCTGTTCAGCGGTCTCGTTCTCCTTGACTTCCTCGGAATCAGCGGCAGCCTTCAGGGCCTTATCAAAGTCTACAGTGTACTTCCAGGTACCGTCAATCTTAGCTGCCTGCTTGTTGCAAGCCGCCAGAGAGAACACAAAGCTCAGCACCAGGATCAGAGAAAGCACTTTTACAAATTTCTTCATTATTTTCCTTCCTTTCTAATTTCAGTGAAGTGTTTGGGTCTAAAGCCCAATGAAGCAATTATACACAATTTGCCGCCTTTGTCAAGAGATTTTTTTATATTTTAAGGATATTTATTAAATGGCATCGAGGCATCTGATGTCGTTTCGGAGAAGCTTCTGTGGTTTTCGCGTCCTCACAGCACTGCACCCCTGCCCAGGTCTCTCGCTGCAGCACCGCGCAGCAGTGTGCCGAATAGGGGGGCGAGGGCAGTTTCCTGCGCCGGACAGGCTCAACTGCCGCTTCTGTCAAAGTGTCGATCCAGCTTCTGGGTAAATTCAAGCGCAGCATTATAGCCCAGACGTTTTTGACGGTTGTTCATAGCAGCAACCTCCAGAATCACCGCCAAATTCCGTCCGGGGCTGACCGGGATGGTCACGCAGGGGATTTTCAGCCCCAGCAGATCCATATGGGGTTCCTCCAGTCCCATGCGGTCATAGTGCCTCCCGGCCTCCCATGGGACAATGTTCACCACCAAATTAATCTCCGATTGTTCCTTGACTGCCCCCATGCCAAACAGATTCGCCACATTTATCACGCCAATTCCGCGCAACTCAATATAATTACGAATCAGGCTGGGAGCGGTTCCCACAACCCGCGAGGAGGTTCGCTTGATTTCCACCGCATCATCCGCAATCAGCCGGTGTCCCCGCTTGAGCAGCTCCACCGCCGTCTCCGATTTACCGATGCCGCTTTCACCGGTAATAAAGACTCCCTCGCCATAGACCTCCATCAGCACCCCATGCCGGGTAACACGGGGGGCCAGGGCGCTTTTGAGCGAGGCAATCAGATTGGAAATCACATAGGAGGTAGATTCCTGCGCCTGCAGGACAGTGACATTATGCTTCTGAGCCATCTGAATGCACTCGGGGTGGGGCTCCTGCCCCCGGGCAATCACCAGCGCCGGAATGTGGTGCTCAAACAGACGGTCAAAAATCTCCAGACGCTTTTCTACCGTCTGCTGACTCAGGTAGTTCATCTCTACAAAACCGAGGACTTCAACTCGCAGAGATTCGAAGTGTTCAAAATACCCCATCAATGGCAGACCCGGGCGGGAAACCTCGTCCACCATGACCCGGATCTGCGCATAGTCCGTCGCCTCAAAGGCGATAGAAAGGTTGAATTCCTCCACAAGCTCTTTCAAAGGAACGCTGTAATTGTTCATGCTGCACCTCCATGCTTGAATACGATCCTCCGATAAAAAGCTTCACTGGATTGGGGAGACATCCCGCCAAAGGGCGCTGTCCGGTTTTGTGCCCTTTGGCACAAAACGCCATCTCATGCAGGCTCCAAGCTGCAAACGCGCGGCAAGCCCTTTCCGAGCGTTTTATGGGAGGTAAATATAATCCGACAAATATGACTTCGCAATCTGCACACCTGAATTGCGCGGTGTTTCTATCATTTATATTGTACCACATGGGAGCCCGGCTTGCAATGCTCGAAATTTTTTCAAATTTTTTCAAAATTTCTCTTGCTTTTTTCCCATAAATCTGCTATCATGTTGTTCGATGCGTAAAACGCAACCGATTTTCGGAATCTCACCTATGATTGGAGGTGCAGCTGATGGCTAAGTGCGATGTTTGCGGCAAGGGCGTGACTTTCGGTATCAAAGTCTCTCACTCCCACAGACGTTCCAACAGAATGTGGAAGCCCAATGTCAAGCGCGTTAAGGCAATCGTTGACGGTTCTCCCCGTCATGTATACGTTTGTACAAGATGTCTCCGCTCCAACAAGGTTGAGCGGGCTATCTGATAACGATACGGAATCAGGCAGTGTGCTTTGCACACTGCTTTTTTCTGTTCTCCGGAACCCCTGCAATCAGAAAAAGCCTCATGCACGCCTCCGGTAATCTCTTCATCTTTTTCGCGGAAGCATCGCGCAAGGGACATTTCCCGCCTGCGCCCTTTCCCCAAACTTTGTCTCACGCAGACTTTGACCCGCGACAGCCCGGTGGGCTTGTCGCGGGTCATAACTCGTTCCGTAATCCAAGCAGTTTACTTGGAGAAAAATTGTTCTGTCAGACCAATGATTTCCGTGACCTTCTCCTTTGCGCCGTCCGTGGTGATGGGCTTATTGCAAACCACACTGATGACAAAGCTCCGCTGAGGAAGCTTCACGATACCCATTGTGCAGATACAGGTTCCATCCTCCACGTCCTCGATGAAGCCCCACTGGGCATTTTCCGTGGTGATCCCAGGCTTAATTCCCGTTTCTCGCTTCGTCATAAGGATCTCAAGCATCTGCTGGGAAGCCGCCTCGCTGACGAGCTTACCCCGGCAAATCAGATCCAGCACGACCGCGGTCTGTTGTGCGGTAACATAGTTCTTTTTGTCAGAGGTTCCGGTCAGGGGCCGGTTGAAGCCCAGCTTAACGCCGCTGCCCACCGCGAAGGACTTGACTGCCTCGCGGCCCTTTCCCGCGTCGCCGGCGCCCAGCATCTCGGTGAGCCTGTCAGCCGCAGCGTAATTGTTCTCAACAATCATTGTCTTGACATCCTGGAGCACATTTTCCAGTGTGATCGTGCCGTCCTTTGCCTGCTGGAAAACCGTACCCATGATAAATACCTGCGTCATGCGGTTTGCCGTCATCCAGTCGTCGGGCTTGCAATTTACCGAAGATGCAATCTGGCTTTGCTTCGCAGGATCCATCACTACAACCTGCCACTCGCTGTTCAGGCCCTTCAAGGATTCATCCAGCGCAGCCTTGAGGCCGGCTTCGTCAATGGGAGCCACTTCAACAGGCTTGGCAGGCTCGGTGTTTGTCTGCGCGGTGTTGCTGGTGGAAACAGGGGCGCTGTCGCTGCCGGCCGGTGCATTGGCGCTCTCGCTCGGCTGCTGGGAAGTCACCTGAGATTCAGCGCTTGCCTTTAGCTGTTCCTTTCCCTTCCCCTTCCCGTTGGAAAGAAGGATCCAAATGCAAAGCACTGCGGCAAGTACCAGCATACACAGCGTGATGCCAAGGTAAATATCGGGCTTTTTCGATTTCATCTCATTCGTGCTCCTTTGTTCGTTTACGTTTCACGGCAGGATGGAGCGCTGTTCTAAACAGCAAAGGTTCGGAATAAACCTATGGAGAGGCAGGGCCCCATGCCTGTTTGTATTTGTCATTCTACCATAGATTTTTCCGTACGTCAATGCTTTTCCGGGAACAGGAGGAAAAATGAAAGATTCCGTCATTTCAGCAATTATTGTGATTTTGTTTTGGGCTGTTCTGCCCATTTTGTGTACCGCCCAGAGCCTCTGCCTCCGTGCAGATCCGGCCCAGGAGGCTTCCGGTGTCTCAAATTCCACGGCGCCTCCCGGCGAACTGGGTCCGTCGGAATGCGATGCGCCCGGCCCGGGACAGGCTTCCCCCGCCCTCGAAAGAGCCTGTTTCGATGCTGCATTCCGAATGCCTGTTCTCCGGGGAGACGAGACGGTAAGTATGGATTTGCATTACTATCTCACCGGGGTCCTACTGGCAGAAACGCCCCTTTCCTTTGCAGACGAAGCCCTGAAGGCCCAGGCTGTCGCCTCCCGGACTTATGCGCTGCGGAGCTATTCCCATCGGCGCCATGACCCATGCGCAGTCTGTGCCAATCCCGGCTGCTGTCAGGGCTGGGAGGATCCCGCAGCCGTTTCCCCCGAGGCCCGGGCCCGTGCAGAGGCGATTGTGGCGGAAACGGACGGGCTGGTCATCCTCTATCAGGGCGAATTGATCGACGCAACCTTCTTCTCCTGCTCCGGCGGCCAGACCGAAACGGCCGCCGCCGTCTGGGGCAGCGACCTGCCATACCTGCAGACCGTAGACAGTCCCGGGGAGGAAAACGCCGCCCACTTTGAGGACGAAACCCGAATCCCTCTCTCTGAATTTCAGAAAGCCCTTGCCGAGCAGGATGAGGCCGTGCAGTTTCCCGATGCCTTGGGCGCCTGGGTCGGCAATATCCGCTACACAAGCGGCGGAGGGGTCGATGAAATTGAGTTGGGCGGGAGACCCTTCCGGGGAACCTGGCTTCGCCGGCGCTTCGGCCTGCGCTCGACAGCCTTTGCGCTGGAGCTGACAGATTCGGAGGCCATTTTTACCACCAGGGGTTTTGGTCACCGGGTGGGCATGAGCCAGTACGGCGCCGACGCAATGGCAAGATCCGGCAGCAGCTTCAAGGAGATTCTGGCCTGGTACTATCAGGGCACCGCCGTGGAGCGCATCTCATAAGCCCGTTCCGCCTGAATTTCACAGCGCTTCATCGTCCACGCTGAACTTGCGCCGCCATGTATGATTGATGTGCCATACATGCGCTGCAAAAAGGCTTCAAGCTCAAATTGTAAAAGCACACCCACTACGGGTGTGCTTTTACAGGACAGAAGCTTCCGCAAGAAGTCGCTGCGCTTCCGTCCTGCTGTCCCATTCCCCGGGACATGACCGCTTTGTTCCGTCTCCGGCTCTGCCCTCAGCCGGAAGCCGTCACAGTCAGCGTCGCAGCGGCAGAGGCTACAGAGCCGTCGTCATTTGAGACGACACAGCGGTACTGGTAGCCGTTGTTGGTGGACGTGCCGTTGAAGGTGATGGAGGCGCTGGTTTTGCCGGACCAGTTGTACCAAGTGTCCGAGCCGGGCTTCTTGTACTGCCACTGGTAGCGCAGATTCTCACCGGTGGCCGTAACACTGAAGGTCGCCGGTCGCCCGAGGGCCACAGTGACGGACTTGGGCTGCCGCGTAATGCTTGGCAAAACGACCACTGTCAGGGTCGCGGCGGAGGAGGTGACAGAGCCGGCGTCGTTGCTGACCACGCAGCGGTACTGATAAGCGTTGTTGGTGGAAGTGCCCTTGAAGCTGATGGTAGCGTCGGTCTTACCGGACCAGTTGGTCCAGGTGGTGGAGTCCCGCTTCTTGTACTGCCACTGATAGCTTGGATTCGTACCGGTGGCGGTGACGCTGAAGCTTGCATAGCTTCCGAGCGCCACGGTGGCCGACTTGGGCTGGCTCGTAATGGATGGCAGGACAGAACTTGTCACGCTCAGGGTTGCGGCATCCGATTCCAAGATCTCAGCGTCACTGGAGACAACACAGCGGTACTGGTAGCCATTGTTGGTGGAGGCGCCCTTGAAGCTGAGAGCGCTATCGGTCTTGCCGGACCAGTTGATCCAGGTATCCGAGCCGGGCTTCTTGTACTGCCACTGATAGCGCAGATTCTCGCCGGTAGCGGCGACGTTGAAACTTGCGTAGTTGCCGAGGGTCACGGTGGTGGATTTTGGCTGGCTTGTAATGGTGAGCTTTGCAGTGACACGCAGAGTAGCGGCATCTGAAACGGCAACGCCCGCTCCGTTGGAAACACGGCAGCGATACTGATACCCGTTGTTTGTAGACGTGCCGTTAAAGCTGACGGAAGCAGCAGTCTTGCCGGACCAGTTGATCCAACTGCCTGAATCGCCCTTTCTGTACTGCCACTGATAGCACAGATCTCCCCCGCTCGCAGCAACCCTGAAGCTTGCAGGACTTCCGATTGCAACGCAGACAGATTTGGGCTGGCTCGTAATAACCGGCTTTGTGACACTGGGTTTCACCGCACCGCAGCGGGTACATACGCCATTGATGTACTCATGCCCGAGGGGATTCAGGGCAACTGTGCTGCGCCGGATCACCTGGTTGCAGGTCACACAGCAGACTACCGTATCATAGCTTCCCGCCTGTGTGCAGCTTGGCGGGTTATTATAAATCTCCTGGGGTTCTCCGCCGGTATGCCCGGTCGCGGGGAGGGTTTTCCGATCCCGAATCGCCCCGGTAAAAAGGCCGACATAGCAGGTATAGCCGGCTTCCGTGCAGCTCGGCGGCACTGTAATCAAGCGATCAGGCCAGACGTCTTCCCCAAGCTCAGCGGTCCGGACGCCGTTGACCATTCTGATATAGAACACCGCATAGCGTTGACCTGCGGTGTTTTGCCGGGCCAGCTCCCGGGCTGCAAGGCTTTCTGTACGATTGCCGGAGGCAACATTGCCCACTTGGCCGTTGCTCAGGGAAATGTAGGAAAATTGATTGCTGGAGAGCAGATAGCTATAATAGCGAAATCCCCCGTACTCCACACCTGCAGCGTTCAGTCGCAGGCCGGGATAGGGAAAGACCGGATTCAGATTCTCATCGGATTCCGGGTTTGCCACTGTATCGCTCAGCGCAGTAAGAGAGGGATACACAAAGACATTCTCACTGTCTGTCTCATCGACAAAGTAGAGAATGATGTCCTCCTCAGAATCCGCTCCCTCACTGCCCATATTTGTCCCTGCAACAGGCAAATCGGAGTTCCGTGCGGCAACGGGCAACAGCGGCATCACAGAAAAGACAAACAATACGGCGAACAACAGACTAATAACTCGTTTGCGCATGAAGGCGTCCCCTTTCTAAAAAAAGATACCGGCTCAACATTCGAACCGTTCCAAATGTCCCCAACTTATTATACCAAAATATTGATGTTTTTTCAAGCAGTCCTGCATGAATTTTCACAATGAATTCACTGAAAATTTCACAGACGTAGTCCCTGAGCCAAGCCCTGCGTCCGACTTGCGGGCGATTTCTCTTGAATATTCACGCTGACATTTTTAACTTTCCGTAAATTCTCGCACGGCTTCCTTGATTTTGTCGGAAAAGCAGATATAATAAAATTGTCGGGTTTCACCCGGCGGACTTTGTTGTCGGCAAGGTGGTGAGATTCCGTGTTGCGAGGAATGCTCCGGCGCTTTTCTGAATCTGTGCAGCGCTTCATGTTCGGCCGCTACGGTGTGGACCAGTTGAACCTTTTCTTACTCGGCGCTGCCGTGGTCCTGAATCTTATCAGTGTTGTCTTGTCCCGCTTCGGGGCTGTCTGTGCCCTTATCGGAATGTTGATCAGTTTGATGGCCTATGTCTTGCTGATTTGGAATCTGTTTCGCACGCTTTCCAAAAATCTGGAAAAACGCTTCCTGGAAAACCGCCGCTTCCTGACCTGGAAGTCCCGGGTGCTGGATCACCAGAACCGCTATTACCGCTGCCCAAACTGCAAGCAGACCGTCCGAGTCCCCAAGGGGCGGGGAAAAATCTGCATCAAATGCCCCAAATGCAATGAAAAGTTTATCCGAAAATCCTGAACCGTCCTCTCCCACAGTCGAGAAGACTTTTTCTGACATTCTTGGGTAGATTGCTTGACATTTCTCCGGCCGACATCTATAATATTGATGAATCCTGCGTTGCTGCCGCTCATTTGCCTCCCTTCCGTCCGGATTTTTCCCGCCGGGCGCGGCCCCTGCGGAGGCGATGAAAGCACTGCAATTTCAAAAAACGCTGCGCTGTGGAGGCTCTATGCTATTATTGATTCACGCCATATCCCACCTGCTGGTGGATGCGGTCTGCGCAGCCACGCTGTTCGGCCCGCTGGGGCAGGAGCCCGGTCTGAGCTCCCTGGTTTCCCTCTACTCCCTGCTGGCCTTTTCCACACAATGTCTCGTCGGTCTGTTGGCAGACCGCTTCCGGCACCTGCGCCCGGCGGCCGCCGCCGGAATGCTCTGCATTGCCCTCGGCTTCTTTCTGCCCCTTTCGGCTCTGCCCCGGGTCATTTTGATCGGACTTGGAAACAGCGTGTTCCACGTTGCGGCCGGTTCCCTGACCCTGCAAAACAGCGGCTTCCGGGCAGCGCCTCTGGGCTGCTTCGTTGCGCCGGGGGCCATCGGCGTAAGCCTCGGATGCATTTTGCCCCTCTTGGGCCCGGTTCTGGCGCTTCTGCTGCTGGCCGCAGCCGTAATCTCCGTGCTGCCCATGGCAGCGCAGCGCGATTCCAATTCTCTGCCTGTCACGCCGACGCAGCCCGCCGAAATCTCTCATCCAAGCGCCGTCATTTTGGTCCTCACAGCAGCGGTGGCAATCCGCGCAATCGGGGGAGTGGCCGTCCGCTTCCCCTGGCAGACCGGGCCGCTGCTGACCATGCTGACCGCGTTTTTCGTCTTTGGGGGCAAGCTCGCAGGAGGCTTTCTCTGCGACCGCATCGGCCCACGGCGGTCCGCCTGGGCTTCTGTCCCGGCAGCGGCCGTTCTGATCAGCTTCTGCAGTGCATGGATGCTTCCCGCGCTTCTGGGGCAATTCGCCCTGAATCTGACCATGCCGATCACCCTCTGGCTGCTCTATCGGGCTATACCGGACGCACCGGGCTTCGCCTTCGGCATGACGGCATCCGCCCTGATTCCGGGTACAATGGCAGGAAAATACTTGGCGTTGTCCGGCCCGGCCCGCTGGTACTTCCTGCTGCTCTGCTTCCTGTTTGGCCTTTGGGCAATTCTGTTCTCCTTTCCCAGCGCCAAAGCCCTCGGTCATTCTTCCGTCGGATCGACACCCTTCCGCCGAAATGACCGGTAAGCCCCACACAACACAAAAAAGGAGCCCTCTGACATGAAGAAACTGTATTTAACCTTTGCTTCCCTGGTCTGCTGCTGGATGCTGGCCCTGCCGGTTTCCGCCGACGTCGCTCCGATTGAGTCCCCGATGAGTAACACCTTATTGCTTGGCGCTTTGGTGCTGGTCGCAGGCTTTTGCCTCTACTGGATCCTGCGCAAATTCAAATAATGGTCGGCATTTTTCAGGCCTGTGTCCTGACCGTCCTGATTGAAACGCCGTTTCTATCCTTCTGGGGCTATCGCAGGCCCAGGGAGCTGGCGCTCATTGTCTGTACCAATGTTTTTACCAACCTTCTGCTGAGTCTGTGTCTTTTCACTGTGCTGCCCCGGTCGCCCCTGTGGATCCTCGCGGCAGAGGCCGCAATCGTATGGGGGGAGGCTGCGATCTACGCCCGTGCCCTCGGTCCCTCCGGCAGACTATATCTGCTGACGTTTCTGGCCAACTGCCTCAGCTTCGGGATCGGCCTGCTTTTGACGTGACACTCCGGTTCCCCGGGCGCTCCAAATCGGAACGCCCGGGGCTATTTGCGGCTAAAATCCTGTCAACATGGAGATTTGCACGAAATTTTCTGTGGAAAACCCTGTGGATTATGGGGAAAAGGGTGGTTTTGGGAGAAGCTGCAAAAAAGACTTGCCTTTTTCGGAATCACATGCTATTATGTAGCAAGCTAATTAATCGGAGAGGAGGAGTTGCTTATGACCCTTGAGCATGCCATTGGGCCTCGCATCAAACGGATCAGCAACGCCATTGACCGCCAGCGCACCCGGGATCTGGAGGATCTGGATCTGACCTCGTCCCAGGGCATGGTACTGGGTTATCTGGTGCGACATCAGGAGCAGAGCATTTCCCCGGGAGAGCTCGGAACGCTCTTTGGCATGAGTCATCCCACAGTAACGGGGATTTTGCAGCGGCTGGAGGCGAAGGACTTCGTGCGCTTTGAGAAGGATCCGGAGGATCGCCGCCGCAAGCGCATTACGGTTACGGAACGGGCTATGGACTGCCACGCCCGCATCTTGAAGCGCTTTGCCGACACCGAGGAGTGCCTTGCCGCAGGCATGAGCGCGGCCCAGCGGGAGGAGCTTTTAGCCTTGCTGGATCAAATTGTGGAAAATATGCAGGCGGACTGTCCCAGCTCCCGCCCGAAGGAGGAAAGCAAATGATTCGAAAACTGCTCGGCAGCGTGCGGGAGAATAAGCTGCACACCATTCTCACGCCGCTTTTCATGCTGGGCGAGGTGGGGCTGGAATGTACCCTGCCCCTGTTCACCGCCCAGCTCATCAACACCATGAAACAGGGCGCAGACAGCTCCGTGATCCTGCACTATGGCCTGCTTCTGATCGTAATGGCCATGGGCTCCATGTGCTGCGGAATTCTCTCGGGCTGGTTTGCCGCCTCGGCGGCGGCAGGCTTTGCCAGGAATCTGCGTCACGACCTCTTTGAGCGGGTACAGAGCTTTTCCTTTGCCGACATCGATCGCTTTTCCACCTCGTCGCTGGTCACACGCCTGACCACCGACGTGAGCAACGTACAGAACGCCTTTATGATGATTATCCGCACGGCGGTCCGCTCGCCGCTGATGCTGATCTTCGCCATCACCATGTCCGTTCACATGGGCGGCTCCATCGCGCTGGTATTTCTGCTGGTGGTTCCCATCCTCGGCTTCGGCCTGGTTTTTATTGCCAGACGGGCCATGCCGCTGTTTAAGGCGGTCTTTAAGAAATACGATGCGCTCAACAACTCCATTCAGGAAAACGTCAAGGGAATGCGGGTGGTCAAGAGCTTCGTCCGGGAGGACTACGAAACGCAGAAGTTCGGCAGGGCCTCCGAGGGCGTGTGCGCCGACTTCACCCGGGCGGAGAAGTTGCTGGCCATCAACAATCCTCTGATGCTCCTGTCTATGTACATCTGTATGTGTCTGATTCCCTATCTGTCCGCCAAAGTGATTATCTCCACCGGAGCCGTTCAGATGGAGGTCGGCCACCTTTCCTCCCTGATTACCTACGCCATGCAGATTCTGATGAGCCTGATGATGCTCTCCATGATCTTCGTGATGATCACCATTTCCGGCGAGGCCGCCCGGCGAATTGTAGAGGTGCTTGAAACGGAGCCCACCCTGCGCAACCCGGCACAGCCCGTGACGGAGGTTGCCGACGGGTCCATCGACTTTGAGAACGTCAGCTTCAAGTACAATCCGGACGCCGAGCAGTATGCGCTGGCGGGCGTCAATCTCCATATTCGCGCCGGGCAGACCGTCGGCATCCTCGGCGGCACCGGCTCGTCCAAGACGACCCTGATCCAGCTCATCTCGCGGCTCTATGACGTGAGCGAGGGCAGCGTCAAGGTCGGCGGCGTGGATGTGCGCGAATACGACATGGAGGCCCTGCGCAATCAGGTTGCGGTCGTCCTGCAAAAGAACGTCC
>JAGAEW010000062.1 GCA_017612935.1 Oscillospiraceae bacterium | reverse complement strand
TCTCCGTTTTGCCTAAATGGCGGTCAGGCCGGTCACCGGACGGTGCGCCTTGGGCTGTTCGACCTGTAAGCCCTCCATAAGCCAGCGGTACTGCTGCGGCGTGATTTCTCTAACTTCTCGTTCGCTGGCAACCAGATCCGTTTGTTTCTCTGTCGTGGTAGGCTGCTTTTCGTCCGTCGGCGGAGGAAGCTCCGCAAACTTGGGCGATGCGTCCGACAGCTCCGCCTGCTTTTGTGCAAGCATGGCAGCAAAGACCTTCTTCTGCCAGTTGTAATAAGTCTTTAGATTGACATTTGGTCAAATACAAAATCCATTCTTCGAGACAGGATCGTTTTTGCTCTTTTAACGCTGCCGAATAATAGTGAAACGCCCGCGGATCCTCCTGTTCCATCCAGCGTAGTGCTTTTTTGGGTCCAAAATAACGCAGTCCTCTCAGGTCAAAATAGATTTCAAGGCTGTCGATCAAAAGCCAATGCCACCGAAAAAGCCCCTCCGCATCTTCTTGTCGGGTGCGAAGGAGCATTTTTTTGCACCAGGCAAGCTCCTGCTGAATTTCTTCGTCGGTTTTTTTCGGGCGTTGCGAGAGATACGCAGTGATGTTGTCTTTCAGCAGTTGTGCGTTTCCCTTTTGATCCAAAACAATCTGTCCGTCAAAGATTTGAAGGAATTCTTCCGGATCGTATTCTCTTTGAAAAAAATCTGACGGGTAAACCCAGACATCCAGCACCGTATCCCGGATCAAACTTGCATCGTGCTTTTTCACGCCCTCGGTTATGACAAGGGCATCGAAATCACTGGTTTCCGTTGCGTTGTCATCCGCAAAAGATCCATACACAATAATTGCCTCAGGTGCATAACGCTCCAGAAGGTAGGTAATCACGTCGTTAAATAGTTCTCTGTTATTCACATTTTTCCCCTTCCGGAAATAAAATTTAAGCGAAAAAAGCTCTCTTCGGCTTACTAAGCAAAAGCCGAAGAGAGCTTGGACACTCAGAGCTGCTTTCCGGCTTCCCGGAGCATTTCCTGTTTAATATCCCAGAGCTTCTGGGATAGGTCCACATAGTAGGTGTGGGGATTGTCGAAACGTTTCACTTCATCCCAGAGGGTGTCCACCTGCTGGGCACAGTAGGCGCGAATGGTCTTCAGATCCGGCAGATCGTAGATCAGCTCGCCGTTGCGGAAGATCGGAACCTGAAGCTCCTTGGCCTCAAAGTTATAGACCTCTTTCCGCTTCCAGGTTGCCTCGGGGTCAAAAATTTCAAATTCGCCGGAATCGTCCACAGTCTCATCATGGAGAGAAATATAGTCGGCAATGGCCTTTCCGGTATCCCGGCCGAAGAAGCGCCAAAGCTTCTTGTAATGGGGATTGGTAATCTTGCCCACGTTTTCGCTGACCTTGATTTTGGGAATGATGTTTCCCTGCTCATCCTCCACCGCGCAGACCTTGTACACGCCGCCGAACACGGGGTCGGACTTGGCGGTAATCATGCGCTCGCCCACACCAAAGAGGTCAATCTGGGCCCCCTGGGAGAGAATGTCCTTGATAATATACTCGTCCATGGAGTTGGAAACGGAGATCTTACAGCCGGGCCAGCCAGCTTCATCCAGCATTTCCCTTGCCTTACGGGTCAAATATGCCATATCACCGGAATCAATACGGATACCGCAGTTGGTGATGCCCAGAGGCCGCAGCACCTCGTTGAAGGCGCGAATTGCGTCGGGAATGCCGGATTTCAGGGTATTATAGGTATCCACCAGCAGGGTTGCGTTGTTGGGATAAATCTCGCAGTAGCGCTTGAAGGCTTCATACTGGGAGTCAAACATTTGCACCCAAGAGTGGGCCATGGTGCCACCGGCAGGAACCCCATAGAGCTCATCGGAAATGGTGCAGGCCGTGCCGTTAACGCCGCCGATGTAGCAGGCGCGGGCGCCGTTGATGGCAGCACTGGCGCCCTGGGCTCGACGCGAACCGAATTCCAACACGACGCGACCCTCAGCGGAGCGGACAATGCGGTTGGCCTTGGTAGCAATCAAGCTCTGGTGATTCAAGGAAAGCAGAATATAGGTTTCAATGAACTGCGCCTCGATCGACGGCGCACGAACTGTCAGAATGGGTTCGCCGGGGAAGATCGGCGTTCCCTCTGGAATCGCCCAGACATCCCCTGTGAAGCGGAAATTCCGCAGGTAATCCAGGAAGCCCTCATCAAAGAGCTTTTTGGAGCGAAGATATTCGATGTCCTCCTCGGTAAAGCGGAGGTCCCGCAGATATTCCACAACCTCCTCGAGCCCCGCAGCAATGGCAAATCCACCATGATCGGGAATGTTGCGGAAAAACACATCAAAATATGAAATTGTGTCCTTCTTTCCGGAAAGAAAATAGCCGTTTGCCATGGTCAACTCGTAGAAGTCACAGAGCATGGTCATGTTGCGATGTCGTTCCATGTTATTCTTCACCCTCCAGGAATTTTCTGTTTTTTTCCTCCAGCTCCGCAAAGCTGTCCTCTGCTCCCTGGTAAGATTTATTCAAATTGGTCAGCAAGGTCAAAAGCTGATTGAAATCTGCTGTCAGGGTCTGGGACAGATGCTCCAGATCATCCCGCCCGGTTCCCAGCCTGCTGTTGGCCTGAGAGAACACCGTCTGAATGCCTCGATAGATGTCGTTTGCCCGTTCTCTTGCTCTACGCTCTACCAGCTCTGCCCGACGGTAGGCAGCCAACTCCATCTCGGTATAATCCTTGGCCTGCACTGCGGGAACGGGCTGCGTTTCTTTGGGGGCAGTCAGATCGCTGACTGCTTCCAAAGGCGTTTGGGCCTGATCTTCTCCGTTCCGGGATGCCGCCTCCATTTCCCGGATTCGCTTTTCCAGCATCTCGTTTTTGACACGGAGCGCCGCCATCAGATTGTTTGCCTCAGAAATGGCATGCTCACTTTCTTTCGGATCCCCGGCAGAAGCAAGCGCCAACTCCGCCTCATCCAAACGGCTGCGAAGCTGAGTATTTTCAGCCTCAGCTTCCTCCAGACGACCGAGAAGCTCTGTGTTTTTGTCCTTTAGCTGTCGAAGCGCTTCTTCGTGCTCCTGGGTCATCTGATCCACAAAAGCAACTACGTCCTCGCGGTTATAACCATTCAGAGATGTGCGGAATTGCATGAAATCAGGCATAATGTTCCCTCCAGTCTTTTTATTTCATTGAATCACAGATCAAAGAATTGCCTTATGATAGACCTTCTTACCCTTACGAATCTTCAGACCTGCCCGAAGCTGCTCGGCTGTGAAGACAACAGAAATGTCCGTAATCTTTTCCTCGTTGACCAGCACGCCGCCCCCCTGAATCAACCGCCGTCCTTCGGAGCGGCTGGAAATCAAGCCGCAGGCAGTCATCAGGCTCAAAATATCAATGCAGCCGTCGGTCAGATCCGCTTCGGACAGCTGTGTGGTAGGCATATTGGAATCATCCGCACCGCCGGCAAAAAGGGCACGGGCTGCCCCCTGAGCTTTGTCCGCTTCTTCTTCCCCGTGAACCATTTTGGTCAGCTCAAAAGCCAGGATTTCCTTGGCCCGGTTGAGCTGCTCGCCCTCCCATTTGTCCATCTCGTTAATCTGCTCCAGGGGCAGGAAGGTCAGCATCCGGATGCACTTAAGTACCTCCGTGTCC
>JAGAEW010000061.1 GCA_017612935.1 Oscillospiraceae bacterium | reverse complement strand
GTTTTCCAATGTTGGAAAGTGTTTCATAAAACTGGGTCTTGTATGGACAGTGGCTGCACAGCTTGAAGTACACGTACCTTGCGGATTTGACGATTCGGGCCGCAAGCTTCAACAGCTTGAGCCTCACGGTGTCGATCCGTTCTTTTCGCATGGACTCTGGCAGAGTCAGTCGGCGGAACCAGTTGAAGAGATTGTAGGCCAGTGCGTGAATCTGAACCCGGTTGGCATTGACGATCATGGAAGAACTGCTGACATAATACCAAATTTGAAGTCCCTTTTCCATACCTTCCGGGCTTCATCTTTTGGGTGAAAGCTCTTTTTTTCGTTTTCTCAGTGTTTTCCCGGTGTTCGGCTCCTTACCGACACTGGCGTGAATAATTCAGGATTTACCTTCTCTCTTGACAAGGTTTGGAAAATCTGCTATAGTGGACTCCAGCATTGGGGAGTAGCCAGCGTCCTTCGGACGCTCTCAGCGCCGTCAGTACGATCCTGCGGGGTCCGGCGCTGGGACGAAGAAGCAAGACCTTTGCCGCTTTCGCAGCCTTGCTGCGTCCTGCGGCGCAGGTCTTGCCTTTTTCTGCGCCCCAAACCTGATAACATTGGAGGAATGGAAATGTTGATCCCGGTTCTTTGGTTTTTGGTCGGTCTGGTCTGCCTGATTAAGGGCGGCGACTGGTTCGTAGACGGCGCCAGCGCGCTGGCGCGGAAGTTTCATCTGCCGGAGCTGCTGATCGGCGCCACGGTGGTGTCCATTGGCACGACGCTGCCGGAGGTTATGGTGTCCACGATTTCCGCTGTGGGCGGTCATGGCGAAATTGCCTACGGCAATGCCATCGGATCTGTGATCTGCAACGCCGCCCTGATTGCTGCCATTACCCTGGCGGTGCGTCCGGGCAAGGCGGACCCCAAGTCCCTGCGTCTGCCGGTGCTGTTCTTCTTTCTGGCGGCGGCCATTTACTGCGTGGCAGCCTATCTGCTCGGGCGCTTTACCCGGTCTGTCGGTCTGATTATGCTGGCGACCTTCATCGCCTATATGGTTTTGACCGTTCGCCAGATGAAGCAAAATCCCCAGCCCGTCGCTGAGGAGGAAGCAGAGGATATGCCCGGCCGGAAAATGCTGCTCTTCCTGATTCTTGGTGCGGCCCTGATCGCGGTGGGCGCCAAGCTGCTGGTGGACAACGGCACGGAAATTGCAAAAGCGCTGGGCGTTCCCGAATCTGTCATCGCCCTGACCTTTGTAGCGCTGGGCACCAGCCTGCCGGAGCTGGTGACGGCCATCACCTCTCTGGTGAAGGGCCACAGCGACCTCTCTCTGGGCAACGTGATCGGGGCGAATGTTTTCAATCTGGTGCTGGTCAGCGGCGTTTGCGTGACGCTGGCGCCCTTTGACGTACCCCGCAGCGCGACGATCGCCAGCCATAATGCCAGTCTGGTGCTGGAAATTCCCCTGATGATTCTGGTCATGCTGATTCTGACCCTGCCCGCAGTCCTGAAGGGAAAGCTCTCCCGGGCCCAGGGGATCCTGCTGCTGGCCATTTACGCCGCCTTCTGCGCGGTGCAGTTTACGCTGTGAAGCGGAAAACGAATCTGTTCGAGCAAAACAACCAAATATAATATATATATTTGGTTTTCAGGTACATATACAAATATATCGCGCATGTATTGACAAAATGTGGATATTCCGTTATAGTATGCACTTTGGGATCATAATTGCGAATGCGATTCTCAGGTACATCAGGATTGCTGCACGATTTAGTTATCAGGATGTATCATATTTTTGGATGTTTTGTACTGAAGAGAAAAGTAACTTCAGTGCTTTGCGCATTGATTTGTGTACACATGATTTAGAGGTAGCGAATCGACACGAAAAAATGATTAAACTGGAACGGGAGATGTGAAACATGGGCTTTTTTGCAATGCTTGGATCGTTTTTCCTCGGTATTTTTCTGATTGCGTTTGGGTTTACCCGTAAAGGAAGTCAGAAAAATGGATGGTTGAAGGGAAGCTCAATTTTAATCGGAATTGGGCTGGTTTCCTTTGCGGTTTGGTTGGGGCTTCCAAAATAAGAACGATAAAGCGCAGTTGACCTTACCGCGCCCTCAGCGCGGACTGCACAAATCCCTCCCGTTTGCATAGTATGGTGCGAACAGGAGGGATTTTTATGCCATCAAAAGGCTTTCTCAAGGTGCAGACCGTCACCTCCCGGGCGGAGCTGCCTGTGGCGGGGGCGACGGTTACGGTTTCCACCCGCCGGGCCGACGGGAGGCGGGAGCTGCTGAACCTGCAGCGCACGGACGAGAGCGGCATGACCGCCCTGGTGACGATTTCCACCCCGGATCTGGCCAACTCCCTGACGCCGGATCAGCCCCAGGGCTGGACGGACGTGCAGATTGCCGCCAGCCACCCCAACTATGACGGAATTGTGGTGCGGGATGTGCAAATTTTCCCCGGCATCACCACGGTGCAGGAGCTGGTTCTGGTGCCCCGGGGCGGCCTGCCGACGGATCTGGGAGAGACGGAGGATGTCACGATCCCGCCCCAGGGTCTATAGGAGGGTGCGCCATGGCACAGCGATTGCCCTACGTTCCGTCCTTTATTACCGTCCATCTGGCTCCGCCCTCGGTTCCGGCGGAGAATGTGACGGTATCCTTTCAGGACTATGTGAAAAACGTCGCCTCCAGCGAGGTCTACCCCACCTGGAATGAAAACGCCCTGCGGGCCAACATTCTGGCCATTACATCCTTTGCCCTCAACCGGGTCTACACCGAATACTACCGGGTCCGGGGCTACCCCTTCGACATTACCTCATCCACCGCCTATGATCAGCAGTTTTACAAGGGACGCAACTACTTTTCCACGATCTCCCGGTTGGTGGATGAGTTGTTCGACGACTACATCCGCCGCATCGGCTTTGTGGAGCCCCTGGCGGCCAAGTTCTGCAACGGCACCACCGCCACCTGCGAGGGGCTGTCCCAGTGGGGTTCCCAAAATTTAGCGGTCCAGGGCTACGGCTGGCTGCAGATTCTCAAGCGCTACTACGGACAGAACATCGAAATTGTCCCCAACGCCCCCAAGGCGGATGCCCAGGAGTCCTATCCCGGGGTGGCCCTGCGGGTGGGAAGCCGGGGCCGCAGCGTGGCCCTGATCCAGACGGCCCTCAACCGTATTTCCCAGAGCTTTCCTGCCATTCCGAAGCTGACGGTGGACGGCATCTTCGGCCCGGGAACGGAGGCGGCGGTGCGGATCTTCCAGCAGGTTTTCGGCCTGGTCAATGACGGCATTGTGGGCCGTCAGACCTGGTACGAGGTGGAGCGGGTCTACGCGGGGGTTCTGCAGCTGTCAGAGCTGCGCTCCCAGGGGCTGCGCTATGAGGACCTGGGCTGGGAGTTTCCGGAGCCGCTGCGGGTTGGTGACCGGGGGGACCGGGTGCGGCAGCTGCAGTATATGCTCTCGGTGGTGGCCCAGTTTGTGCAGGAGCTTCCTTCCCTGAGCGTAGACGGCATCTTCGGTCCCGTGACCCGGGACGCTGTGGCAGCCTTTCAGGGCTATGAGGGCTTTGCTGCCACCGGGGAGGCGGATGACCGGACCTGGGATGCCATCTATGATCTTTACTCCGGTATCGACGACCGCGTGCTGCAAAACCGAGCTCTGTTCCCAAGCTTTGACACTGCCGCCACCACCGTTGCCAATGCCCGGGCACGGCTGAATGCCCTGGGCTATTCCGGCTCCAACCTGCAGCAGGCTCTGCAGGCCTTCCAGCGGGCCAATGGCCTGAGCGTCAACGGACGGCTTACCGACGCCAGTGCCCAGGCTATCACCAGCCAGTATCAAGCTCTGAATTACAGCAATTCCACCCGTATGACCCAGTATCCGGGCTCGGCGCTTTCCATCGGCAGCCGGGACGCCAGATGAAAGGAGCGCCTATGGATCCAAACAACGATGTACGCTTTCTCGGCCGATCTGTCACCAGCCTGCAAACCATGCTGCGGGTGATTGCACTGCAGGATCCAAGCTGCCCCGGTGTGATTCCGGACGGAATTTACGGGGAGCAGACGGCGAAGGCGGTCACCGTCCAGCAAAAGCGGGCGGGACTGCCCCAGACAGGAATTACGGATTTTGCCACCTGGCAGGCCATTTGCGCGGCTTACCGGGCGGCGGCCGTGGAGGTAGAGCCGGCGGCGGCTCTGGACGTGATTATGAATCCCAACCAGACCATTGCAGAGGGCAGCGACAATCTTCACGTCCTTTTGGTGCAGGCCATGCTCCAAACACTCCACGAGATCTATCCCAATGTGGAGTGCTGCCCCCTCAATGGTGTCTGCGACGGCGAAATGGTCTGTGCCCTGCGCAGTCTGCAGTGCAGTTGCGGCCTGCCGGAATCCGGCATATTGGACAAACGCCTGTGGCAGCTTCTGACGGGACTGTACAACCAGGCGGTGGGAGACGGAGAACGAAAAAACCACTGCGTTTGAGAATAGGAATTGACAAGGCCCTGCAGGATGTGGCATAATAGAGGCAGCGGAGCTCCGTGTCGGCAGGAAAGAGCTTCGCCTCCCCGGTCGGCGCCTGCCGCCGGGCTTGTCGCCTGCCGAACGATCCTATCCTACAGGAGAACTGTCATGAATCAACTGTTTCCGCGTCCCGGATTCTGGGATGAAGCTGCCCGGCAGGATCAAACCCGCTTCACGATGCTGGGGGAATTTCTGATCTTCTGGCTGCTTTTTCTGGTTGCTATGTTTGGGCAGTCCATTCTCTGGTCTGCAATGATGCTTCCCTGGATATTCGGGGAGCAGGGTGCTGCGGCGATTGCCGCCCTGCCGTCGGATATGAGTATGGAGCAGGCTGTGACGGAACTGATCCAGAGACTTCCGGACTGGATGCGTATTCTGGACAATCTTGCCTATCTTACCCTTGGCCTGACGACGATCATCTATTGTCGCAAAGTTCAGAAGCGAAGCCTGCGGTCTATGGGGTTGCGGGGCTGCTTTCTGACGGAATACGCATTGGGTCTTCTGATTGGCGCTCTGATTTTTGGGTCGGTGCTCGGTCTGGGCATGATTACGGGGGCATACCGTTTGGAGCTCTCTGACGTTTCCGGAGAGCGGCTATGGATGGTTCTCTGTGCCCTGCCTGCCAGTGCCGTGCAGGGCGCATCCATGGAGCTGCTGGTTTACGGCTATTTTGCGCCGTCCCTCGGAAAAACCCGTCCGGTCAGCCTGGCGATCCTGATGTCCGCTCTTGCTCCGGCGATGCTCTACAGCAATCTTGCAAGTCTTGTTGGGCTGAACAGTTTGCTTCTGGGGATGGTACTTGGCGTATGGGTACTGAAGCGGGGGAACCTCTGGGGCGCTTGCGGCTGTTACGGAATCTGGCTCTTTGCGTGCAATTTCCTCTGCGGCTTCGCCACGGCGGGGCAGCACGAGGGCATTTACCTTCTGCCGGTGCAGATAGACCCCTATCGCGTCACACTGACCGGAGGGAATGCGGGACCGCTGGGCGGGATCTGCACAACGGTGATCCTGGTGGGCCTGCTGATGCTGATTTTGCCGCTGAGAGCCAAGGACCCGGCGCCTCCGAGGCCGCAACAAGATGAACAAGCCGAAAAATATTTGTAAATTTTTTCTTCAGGTGCTTCCATTTTTGCAAAGCTTTGGTATAATAATCCAAGATACGGTTGCTGACCCGGAGGCAGACCCTCTGCGGATGAAGCAATCGCCGCAAGGAACCCCACCGACATACCGAAAGGAGAAATTACTATGGCATGGAATGAAAGTTTGGAAGCTCTGAAGGGCCTGGTAGCAGATGCGGCTCAGGCGGCAGCCCGGGTCACAAAGAGCGCTGCAGCCGTCACAAAGTCCAACATTTCCCTTCTTGCGGAGCAGGATAAGCTCAAGAAGGCGTATCAGGAGCTTGGTAAGCTCTATTACCGCGATTTCATTACCGGCGAGGAACCTGATGAGGCCGAGTATCTGCCCTTGTGCGATGCTGTCACGGAGGCGACCAAGAACGTCGAGGCTCTGCGGGTTGAGCTGGAGGATGCAAAGGCTTCCTTTGCCAAGCCTGAAAAAGAGGCGCAGGAGACTGCCCCCGAGGCTGCGGATCTGGAAGAGGAGCTTTCCAATCTGAACAAGGAGCTCGACGAGCTGGAGAAGGACCTGTCCAAGCTGGACGGCGTCGAGGAGAAAGTGGAAAAGGTCGAGAAGACCGTTGAGGCCGTTTTTGAAGTTGTGGACGATCAGCCTGCTCCTCCCATCGAGGAAATCAAGCCTGAGGAAGAATTCGATTAATTTACTTCTCCGATTAAGGGCCTTCTAAACAGTTTATGGAAGAAGAAACGAAAAATGCCCCCCGGGAAATCCCGTGGGGGCATTTTTTAGCTCCGTTTGAACATGATGGGCTCAATTCGCTTATAGAGCAGAATGGTCAGTACGCTCACGGAAAGGCTCTTAAGCAGGTTCAGCGGCGCAACTGCCAGCACTACGAAGGAGGAGAGATTGGTGATTTTGCTGTTGATGCTGGTTCCTGCTTCCACAATCGCCTCCAGCGGCATGTGATACAGCGCTGCGAAGGCGGGCAGAAGATAAATGGCGTTAAACAGGCTGCCGAACACGGTCATAATCAGCGCGCCGGTGGTAAGACCGCACATGGCGGAAACCTTGCTGCGGCGGAAGTGGTAGACCATGGAGGCGGGCAGCACCAGCGCACAGCCGACGGCGAAGTTCGCCAACTCTCCCACCAGGCCGGTGGAGGTGGACTTGAAGGCGAGCTTGAGGAGAATTTTCAGGAATTCCGTCAGTACGCCGGCCATCGGCCCGAGATAAAAGGCGGAGATCAGAACCGGCAGCTCTGAGAAGTCCAGCTTATAAAAGTCAGGCGCGAGGAAAAGCACGGGGAACTCCAGGAGCATTAAAATGCTGGCAATCGCCGCGGAAACGGCGACAGTGGTGATGTACTTTGGGGAGGACAGACGCAGACGGTTCTTGCAGAAGAGACGTTCGAACAGCCATGCGAGCAGCGTCAGTGTGCCCACTACGGCCAGAGAGATGAGAATAAATTCGGTGCTTGCTTTCATAAGAGGCTCCTTCCAAAAATAAATGCCTGAAGACGCAGGTCTTCAGGCAAATTCTATTTTGCACAGCAAAAAGAAACGCTTCTTCTTTCATCCAGACTATACTGTCGGTTCCGGAGTTTCACCGGATCAGCCAAACGGCTCGCGGACTGTACCGCCGGTCGGGAATTTCGCCCTGCCCTGAAGAGATGCCGTATTCAGTTCCACGATATTATACCGCGCCCCGCCGGAAAAAGCAATAGCGCTTTGAAAGAAAAACAAAAAATTTTCCGGAAACCCACGTATAAATGCCGCCTCCTCCGGGTACAATTCAGGCAATTCAAGCGTTTTGAGAAGCGCTTGTCCTGGAAGGAGGCAGCCGAATGGAACTGCAAAACACGAAAACACTGACCAATCTGATGCGCGCAATGGCGGGGGAGACTCTGGCGCGGAGCCGCTACGAGTTTGCGGCTGAGGCGGCGGAGAAGGAAAAGCTTCCGGTGCTGTCCGCCATGTTCCGGTACACAGCGGGGCAGGAGCGGGAGCACGCCGAGGTGTTTGCTCAGATTTTGAGCGGCGCGGGGGTGGATAATGTAGAGCTTTGTGCCGGCTTCCCGGTGGACCGCTCCGCCAGCGTGCTGTCGCTGCTGGCTGCTGCGGCCCGCAATGAAGAGCAGGAGCACAGCGATGTGTATCCGGCCTTTGCCGCGCAGGCCCGTCAGGAGGGCTTTGAGGATGTGGCAAGGAAGTTTGAACTGATTGCCCAGGTGGAAAAGTGCCACGCCGGCCGCTTTGAAGCCTTCCGCAAGCTGCTGGCGGAGAACAGGCTCTTTGTCTCAGACGTGGCCTGCGGCTGGATCTGCCTGAACTGCGGACATGAGCTCAACGCAAAGGCTGCACCGGGACAGTGCCCGGTCTGCGGTCGGGAGGGCTTTTTCCTCCGGGTGGAGATGTCGCCCTATTCCTATGGTGCCTGAGGGGGCCCTGCATCCGACACCGGAAGGGCATAAACCAATTTGCACAAGCACACAGCGGAAGCCGGCCGTTGGCCCGGCTTCCGCTGTGTGCTTGTGCAGCAGGACGCGCGCTTAGCGATCCAGATAACGGCAGGCGTTGAGGGCGGCGGCAGCCCCGTCCGCGACGGCGGTGGCAATTTGCCGAAACGCCTTCGTGCGGCAGTCTCCGGCGGCAAAAATGCCCGCCGTGGGGGTCTGGCAACTCTCGTCGGCCCTGATATAGCCTCCTTCATCCAGAGGCGCAAGGGCGGAGAAAATCATATTCTCAGGTTCTGTACCGATGGCAAGGAAGGCGCCGTCCACGGCAAGCGTTGTTTCCTCGCTGCTTTCGGTGTTCTGCAGACGCAGGCCCTTCAAGGCATCTGTGCCCTCATAGCCTATACAGACGGTGGAATAGCGGATCTCAACGTTGGGGCGGGAGCGAATCAAATCTACCAGCTTCTGTTCGCCGGTGAGGAAGGCGAGGTTTTGAATGACCGTGACCTTTGCGCAGCTCTCACTGAGCAGAACGATCTCCTGCAGGGCGGTGTTTCCCCCTCCGATGACGGCGACATGGCCGCCCTGATAGAAAGCCCCATCGCAGACCGCGCAGAAGGACAGCCCGTTGCCGATGAGGTCTTCCTCCCGAGGCAGCCCCAAACGGCGATGCCTGGCGCCGGCTGCGATAATCACGGCCCTGCCCTCATAGCGGGCGTTCTCCCCGATCACGGTTTTGACCGGCCCGTTTTCGATTCCGCTTACCGTGTCCATGTCCACCTCCGCCCCCAGGGCGAGGGCCTGCTCCAGCATCCGCTGGGCAAGCTCGTTGCCGGAGACAGATTCAAAGCCGGGGTAATTTTCCAGCTTGGGGGAAAAGGTCATTTGTCCGCCGAAGCTGTCCCGCTCCAGCACCAGCACGGACTTTCCGGCCCGCCTGGCATAGATGGCTGCCGTCAGACCTGCCGGCCCGGCGCCAATGATAATAATATCGTAACCCATGGTAGTCTCCTGTGTTCTTTGAAATCAGCCCCACAGGGCGGAAAGCATCGGAATTACCTGCTTCTTGCGGCTCATCACGCCGGACAGGAAGAAGGTGTTTTCCTTTGGCTCCACACCGAAGGCCTGGGCGATTTCGTCCTGATCCCCCAGAAAGATGATCTGTGTCCCCTCCAACAGCACGTCGGTCAGCATCAGCAGCATCATGTTGTAGCCCTGCTCGGCGCGGGCCTGCTTCATGGCCTCCAAAAATTCCTCCTTGCGATTCAGCATGGACACAGAATCCACACAGGTAATCTGGCTCACGCCCAGATAGTGGCCCGCAATGTGGAAATCCTTGAAATCGGTGTAGATCAGATCTGTCGCGGTCTTTCCGACGCCCAGGGAGGAGGAGAAGATAAACTGGCCCAGCTCCACCAGATCAAGGCCGCCGATCCGGGCAAGGCGCTCGGCCATGGTGCGATCCCGCTCGGTCGCAGTGGGGGATTTGAAAATAACCGTATCGGAGAGAATGGCGGCGCACATCAGGCCGGCCATTTTTTTGGAGGGAATCAAGCCCTTTTCCTGATACATCTCTGCCACGATCGTCGTGGTGCTGCCCACAATTTCATTGCGGAAGAAGATGGGATTTGCGGACTGAATATCCGCCAGCCGGTGGTGGTCGATGATGCCGAGAATTTCCACCTGCTTCAAGCCCGGGACGGACTGGGCTGCCTCGTTGTGATCCACCAGTACTACCTGCTTGCGCCGGGGCTTTATCAGGTGATAGCGGGAAAGAGTTCCCGCCACCTTGCCTGCCTCGTCGAGAATCGGGTAGCAGCGATAGCGGCTCTTGGACACCACCTCCCGCACATCGTCCAGGTAGTCTGTCAACCGGAAGGTGACTAACTCTTTGGTCTGGCAGATGCGGGCGATGGGGATGGACTGGAAGATCAGGCGAGCCGCCCGGTAAGCGGTAAAGGGGGTAGAAATGATACAGGTTTGGGTGTTGATCTCCCGCAGCGCAGGGCTGAGCTCTGCCTCGCAGAGAATCAGACAGTGAATGTTGGATTCCAGAGCCCAGCGAATGACCTCCGGCTGGTCGCCGCAGACTGCGATATAGTTTTCGTGGTCAAAAAGCCGCTGCTCTGAGCCCTTCGGCAGTCCCAGTACCACCTCCCCGGAAATTGCGTCCATACAGGCTCCGGCATCGTTAAGGACCCGCCCCTCTAAAATCGAGAGAAGATTAAACAGCGGGACTTCCCGCACCACGGGGTCCTCAATGGTTCGCATATCGTAGGAGGCGATGTCGCCGGAGGAGAGCATTCCGAAGAGCGTTCCGTCCTCGTTGGTGACGGGAATTGCAGTAATGCCGGGGTTGTTTTTGAGCAGATCCCAGCCCCGGCCCACGGTGAGGGCTGCGCTCAGAGCGGGGGGCGTGTCAAAATCCAGATCCTGGACCTGGGTTCGCATGTCCTTAATCAGAAACGGAGCTTCGAAGCCGAAGCGATCCAGTACCCGCTGAGTTTCGTCGTTTGGCTGGCCCAGCCGGGCCGCGGTGTAGCCCCGCTCTCCGAGCGCGTTCTGCAGCGCGGCGTAGCTCATGGCGGACACAATGGAATCTGTATCGGGATTCCGATGCCCTGTGACAAAAATCTGTTCCATACATAATCTCCTTTGCATTGAAGGCAGGGTGGAGCAATTTCCTGTACCAGTCTATTATGCAGGCTTCTTTGAGCTTTGTCAATGTATTTTTTTGTCGGGGATCGACCTCAATCGCCGCTTCTGCCGGGCCGGGCTACATCCAGCCTGCCGTCATGGCGGCGGTTGCAAAGCCTGTCAGATCCGCAATCAGGGCCGCTGGGACGGCATAGCGGCTTCGCTTGATTCCGGCGGCGGAAAAATAGACGGAAATGGTATAAAAGGTCGTCTCCGTGCTGCCCAGCATAATGGCAGCGGTGCGTCCCACGGGGGAATCCGGGCCGTAGACCGTCATCAGTTCCGCGCCCACCGCCAGAGCCGCGCTGCCGGAGAGGGGGCGAATCAGGGCCAGCGGCAGGGTCTCGGGGGGGATTCCCAGCAGCTTCGCCCCCGGGGTAAGCAGTTGACTCAGAGCATCCATGGCTCCGCTGGCCCGCAGCAGCTCCACTGCCGTCAGCAGCATGACCAGGGCCGGAAGAATGGATTTTACCAGCTCAAGCCCGCCGCGGCCCCCCTCCAGCAGCGCGTCGTAGACATCTACTCCCCGGACCAGCGCCAGCGCGGAGACAGCCAGCAGCAGGGCGGGGATCAGAAAGGCCGTCATGCCCAGCGCCGCCGCAGCAGAGCGGCGGCGCAAAGACCGGCGCCGACGGAGAGCAGGGAACTGAGCCAGACCGCCGGGAGAATGTCAAAGGGGGCGGCGGAGCCGAGCTGCCCCCGCAGGGCTGCCACAGTGGTGGGCAGGAGCTGAATGGAGGCGGTGTTCATTACGATCAGACGACACATTTCGTCCGTTGCTCCGTCGGAGCCGGACAGGCGCTGCATCCGTTTGACAGCGGCGATGCCGAGGGGCGTGGCGGCACTGCCCAGTCCCAGCAGATTGGCGGTGACGTTTCCGCACAGGGCTCCCATAGTTTTGGGATCCTGTCGTGCCGTGGGGAAGAGTCGCCCCAGCAGCGGAGAGAGCAGACGGGCCAGTCCCCGCTGAAGGCCCGAGCGCTCCAGCAGCGTTCCGAAGCCGCTCCAGAGCACCAGTGACCCCGCCAGCCCAATGGAAAGCTCCACAGCCCGGGCTGCGCCGTGAATTGCCGCCTGTTCCAGATTGCCCGCTCCGTAGAGCAGCCCGCAAAACAGAGACAGGGCCAGTAATATGACCCAAACACAGGACATTACCATTGCTAAGCCTCCTTCTCGAGGCAGTCTATGTCCCGCCGCCGCGGGATATGCCGGAGAAGGAGCGGGCGCAGACAAAAAGCTGTCTGAAAAACCTTTACATTATCCTGCCATTCTGATATAATAAGGAAAAATTTTTTGAGACAGGTGACAAGTATGGAAAAAATCTTAACGCTTATTTCCGCCAAGGTCTCCGAGGCCTTTGAGGCCGCCGGTTATGATTCCTTTTACGGCAGAGTTGCGGTGTCCAATCGACCCGACCTCTGCGAATATCAGTGCAACGGCGCCATGCCTGCGGCCAAGGTCTATCATAAGGCCCCCATCCAGATTGCAAACGACGTGGCGGCAAAGCTGGGGCAGGACGAGAGCTTCTCCCAGGTGCAAGCCCTTGCCCCGGGCTTTCTGAACCTGCGCTTGACTCCTGCGTTTCTTGCGGCCTATCTGGAGCAGACCCGCAGCGCCCCCCGCTTCGGCGTGGAGCCGGACCCCAAGGCCGGTACTGTGGTAGTGGACTACGGCGGAGCAAACGTGGCCAAGCCCCTGCACGTCGGCCACCTGCGCGCAGCCGTTATCGGTGAGAGCATCAAGCGCATTCAGCATTTCTTCGGCAATCAGACCATCGGAGATACCCATTTGGGAGACTGGGGTCTGCAAATCGGTCTGGTGATTGCCGAACTGCAGGATCGACAGCCGGAGCTTTGCTACTTCGATGAGAATTACAGCGGCCCTTACCCCGCCGAGGCTCCCTTCACCATTTCTGATCTGGAGGAGATTTATCCTGCAGCCTCCGGCAAGTCTAAGGAAGACGCGGCCTTTGCCGCCCGTGCCCACGATGCTACGGTGATGTTCCAGCAGGGCAAGCCGGGGTATCGGGCTCTGTGGCGACACATCATGGACGTATCCCTGCCGGATCTCAAAAAGAACTATGACAGTCTGGGGGTCAACTTTGAGGCCTGGCTGGGAGAGAGCGACGCCCAGCCCTATATCCCGGATATGCTGCGGGATATGGAGTCGAAGGGCATTTTAGTGGAGAGCGAGGGAGCCCGGGTCATCGAAGTGCAGGAGCCGTCAGATACCAAGGAGATCCCGCCCTGCATCCTCATCAAGTCGGACGGAGCTACCCTCTATGCCACCACCGACCTGGCGACCATCCGCCAGCGGATGCAGACCTGGAACTCAGATAAGATTCTCTATGTGGTAGACAAGCGGCAAAGTCTCCATTTTGAGCAGGTGTTCCGGGCCGCTCGCAAGGCCGCCATTGTCCGACCGGAGACGGAACTGCGGCACATCGGCTACGGCACCATGAACGGCAAGGACGGCAAGCCCTTCAAGACCAGGACTGGCGGCGTCATGCGGCTGGAAACGCTGATTCAGGAGATCACCGATTTCGTTCGTGCCAAGGTGGTGGAAAACAAGCTGGTTACCGGCGACGACGTGGAGCCAACCACTGCGAAGATTGCCCTGGCTGCCCTGAAATACGGAGATTTGATGAACGTCCCCACCAAGGATTATATCTTTGATATGGACCGCTTTGCGGCCTTTGAGGGCAATACCGGCCCCTATATTCTCTACACCATCGTCCGGATCAAGTCCATCCTATCCCGCTACGGAGCATGGGAGGCGCTTCCCATTGTGCCCCCTGAGACTGCCGAGGCAAAGGATCTGATGCTGGCCCTGACCCGCTTGCCCGACGCGCTGGAGCTGGCTTACCGGGACTGCGCCCCCAACACGATCTGCGCCTATGTTTACGAACTGTCCGGCTTTGCCAATAAGTTCTACCATGAGACCCGCATTCTCGCGGAGGAGGACAAGGAGAAGCAGCAGGGCTATATTGCTCTGATCGGTCTGACCAAGCGGGTGCTGGAGACTTGCATCGACCTGTTGGGCTTTGAAGCACCGGAAAGAATGTAAGACAAAGGCTTACAGCACTTTGCGGGAGGAAAAGATGAAATATTTGTTCGGGACATATGAAAAAGGAGATCATGGTGTCCTACCTGAGCAGGACGGGCAGGGGTATCAGAAGGCCTGTCTGCCGGATTCAATGCTGGTGGATCTGGGCGAGAAAGAAAAAGCGCTGGAAAAGGCGAGACGCGGTGCACGGCTTCCGATTTGGCTGAAAATTGTAAAGTACATTTGTTTTCTTGGCGGCATTATTTGCCTCGGCCGTTTTATCCGGGTAGACCTGCCTTTCGCACAAAAGTATCACAACGCTCCGGCAATTTTCTGGTTTGTCGTAATTGGTCTGCCCCTCAGCGCTCTGCTGAACTTGTTGGAAAAAAACCGGGAAAAGCACATCAATGAAAATGAGATGGTGCAGCGGGCTGTACAGAGCCTGCAGGCGGCGAAAAGAAATGCGTTGACGTATTTGGGAATTCCCGCCAACGCCGTAAAAATGGATATTCTGATCTTTGACTATAGCCTCGAAGACGGGACCCTGGAGTTGGAAGATCTGGCTGCAATCGATCAAATGTACCTGTACCCCCAGGCGTCCGATACGCTCTGTGTGACAGACGGGGAGGAGCTCTTCGCGCTGCCCCGGGAGCAGTTCACGGCACTGCGGCGGCTGGATTGCAGCGCAAGGTTCTTTCATTTGTCGGATGAGAATCTGGATCGGAGCAAATACGAAGAAGCAGGGGCGGAGGTCGATAAATATGGCACGATCAAGCTGGATTTCTGCTGTGCCCTGGAATGGACGGATCGGGGCGAGACCTGGCAGATGCTCTTTCCCGCCTGTGAGCTGCCGAAAATGAAAGCCCTGACCGGCCTGCAGGAGCCCGTGCAAGAGGAGCAGCTCAGAACGGCAGACAGCTTCAACTGAAAAAACATAAAATCGGACGTTTCCATGTGTCAACAGACAAGGGGGAACGTCCGATTTTGTGGCTTATGCTAAAAACCAATCAGATGAAGACAAAGATTTGCGAGCTGAAATTGTGTCAGGCAAGGGGCTTTCCGCAGCGCATCATGGAGCGATATGGTCAAGGGAAGCACGCAGCATATCACAATTCCAGCTCCAAAGATTGTGGGATTTCTCTTGGCTTTTTTAGTATTAAAGGGAACTTTCCTGCGCCTGGTCAGGGGCGGTGTCCGCTGCCGGCGTCCCGGCAGGGTTTTGATGAACCAGCATCCCGCTGCCGTCGGGCTTTTTACAGAGGCGGACGTAGAGCATCACGCAGAGGGCGACCACGCAACTGACGCCCGCCAGAAGCTGGCTCACCCGCAGAGCGGTCCCGGGAATGTAGAGAGAATCCGTCCGCAGTCCCTCGATCCAGACCCGCCCCAGCCCGTACCAGGCCACATACTGCAGGAAGGTTTGACCGTCGTAGCGTCTTTTTTTAGACAGGAAGTGCAGCAGCAGGAAGCCTACAAGATTCCAAAGGGATTCGTAGAGAAATGTGGGGTGCCAGTAGTGCATCACGCCGTCGGTGTCCGCAATGCCCATACGCAGAAAGAAATTGTTAAATATTTCCGCGCCGAAGGCTTCCCGGTTGAAAAAGTTGCCCCAGCGTCCAATCGACTGTCCGATCAGCAGGCCCAGGGCCAGCAGATCCAGATAGGGCGTCAGCTTTTGCTTTCGGACCTTCGCAAAGAGCAGCAATCCCAGAATGGCCCCGATGATGCCACCGTAAATGGCAATACCGCCTTCCCAGATATAGAGCGTACTGATGGGATTGCCCCGGTAGACATCCCAACGGAAGGCGACATAGTAGAGCCGGGCGCAGAAAACAGCAATGGGAACGGCAATCAGAAAAGCGTCTGTAATCAGATCGAAATTGGTGCCGAATTCCCCGGCCCGCCTCGACAGGTAGAGAATTCCCAGCAGGAACCCCAGCGCGATAATCGCGCCGTAGAAATAGATATTCCGGCCAAATAGGCTCCATGGCAGGGTTCGCGGTGGGTTGATGCCTGTGATTCCCAGACCGGGAAAGGAGATGGTTCCGGGATCGAATGTCATAAGACGGCCTCCTTGTCACATGGTTTTGCGGTGCTGATTATATCACAAGCGCCCCGAAAAAGCTATCCCTCTCCCGAAAAAAAGCAAAATTCGGCCTACGAAAGCTGCCTGTCCCCGCTTTGCCCCGGAACAGAATGGCAACCCTTCAGAATCAGATTCTTGCAGCGCCGGTGAAAAAGCAAAAAACACTTGACTCTTACGGTGCGTGATAGATTATACTATAGCCAGGAGAGGAGTTGAACTGCCATGATGACAGTACGCGAGCTCAGCAGGCTGACCGGGGTTTCCATCCGGGCGCTGCAGTATTATGACGAAATCGGGCTGTTGCCGCCGACGCAGTATACCGAGGCCAGGTATCGGCTGTACGACAACGCAGCCTTAGAGCGGCTGCAGCAAATTCTGCTGTTCCGGGAACTGGAATTCCCGCTCAAGGAGATCAAGCAAATTCTGGAAAGTCCGGACTATGACCGAAACAAGGCGCTGGAGCAACAGATTGAGCTTCTGACCATAAAACGGGAGCACATCGACAATTTGATCCGTATGGCGCAGGCGATCAAACTTACAGGAGGAGTTACAATGGATTTTGAAGCGTTTGACAAAAGGAAGCTGGAAGCGTACGCGGCGCAAGCCAGAAAATCCTGGGGCGCAACGCCGGAATATCAGGAGTTCGAGCAGAAGAACAGCGAAAAGACCCTGGCTGAGATGAAGCAGACTGGCGACGGTCTTATGGCGCTTCTGGCAGAATTCGGCTCCATGAGGGACGGCGACCCTGCTGCTCCGGGGGCCCAGGCTCAGGTTCGCCGGGTACAGGACTACATCACCCAGCACTTCTACAGCTGCACAAACAAAATTTTTGCCCGGCTTGGAAAAATGTACGGCAGCGGCGGCACGCTCACTGAAAACATCGACAAAGCCGGCGGCCCCGGCACCGCGGTTTTCGCCTCCGAGGCGATCCGGATCTACTGTGCAGAATAACGCTTCTGCAGAAATATTTGAACGGTCGGCGCTTTGCATAAATGCAGAGCGCCGACCGATGCCGCATACCTAAAGGTTGAGCCCTT
>JAGAEW010000060.1 GCA_017612935.1 Oscillospiraceae bacterium | reverse complement strand
GTATGGCGGGAAGTCTTTCCGCAATCAAAAGCCTGTGGACAAGGCTTCCCGCCTTCCCGCCCTTGGCAGAAGTTTGAACAGAATTGAAGTTCTGAAGTAACGAAAATCCTTTGATGTTGGTTTTTCTCAAAACGATTACATTTGTTTTTTTCCCGAAGCCAGGAAATTTTGACGTCCTGTTTTGAAGCAGCTATGGGATGCTTCTTTGCAAATGCGGCAATAAACGACTTGTTTTCTTTCCATTGGAAACAAGCAAAGGCAAGCAGCTGCTGCAAACGATGCGATTTTCCTACGGGTCCTGCCCCGCGCGGCAAAATCGCTGGTAAACCTTCGGAAAGGATGTCAAAGTATGGATTTTCGAAAGCAGCTTCACCGCAGCGGCGTAATTCTCCTTTGCTGCTGCATCTTTCTTCCGTCCCGAACCGTTCGTATCCGGTGAAGATCTGTATTATTCCGAACCATCTGCGGAATTTCTGCGTCGATATGTAGAGGCCAGCCCTGAGCGGCTGCAGGAGCTTTCTCTCTCCCTGTCGTCCTGCGACGGGCTGAAAGAAGTCGGCAAGCTGAACCACGCAGGCGAGGTCAAGTACCTCTAACTGCCTGAGGAACAAGCTGAAAAAATTATTACAATTCCCCCAGTCGCCTACGCCTGCCAGAATCCCAACTACCCCAATCTGATTGTCATTTCTGTGGAGGGTCAGCCGATGATTCTGAAGGCTTTTGAATCCTGAAACGCAACAGGCAATCAGCCGTTGACAACCACAAATCGAGCACATTTGGCTGCCGTAAGCCTCACAATGCGGAGCCAATTTCAATAGAAACGAACAAAGGAGGACCATTCCAATGCCCCAATTTCTTTCCCCCGCTGAAGCCGTCAAGATCATTCGGGACGGCGATACTGTCATCTACAACAACTTCCTCGGGATGTACAACTGTGAGCAGCTCTCGGCTGCCCTGAACGACCGCTTCAGAGCGGAGGGCCATCCCAAGGATCTGACCATCTACTGCACCGCCGGTCTCGGGGGCTGGGCTCCCAACACGGTCTGCGAGCAGATCATCACCCTCGGCGCTGTCAAGACCCTGATGCTCAGCCACTACGGTTCCATGCCCGCCACTGCTCAGATGGTGCTGGACAACCGGATTGAGGCCTACAACCTGCCCTTCGGTGTCATGTCCCACGCGGTTCGCGCCGCCGCCAGCGGTCAGGACTATATCATCTCCGATGCAGGTCTGAATCTCTTTGTGGATCCCAAATACAAGGGCTATCAGCTCAACGAGCGCTCCAGACAGGAGCTGGTGGAGGAAATTGTCATCGACGGCAAGCGCCGTCTGAAGTATCAGACCCCCAAGCCCGACGTGGCCCTGATTAAGGCCAGCTCCGTGGACAGCCTCGGCAACATCTCCATGGAAAACGAGCCCGTCATCGGCGATCCCCTGTCCATTGCCCAGGCCACCAAGCGCCGCGGCGGCAAGGTGATCGTTCAGGTCGAGCGGGTGATTGACAGTCCCCGCCGCCCCATTGAGGTTATGATTCCCGCCGTACTGGTGGACTATGTGTGCCTGACCCCGGATCAGACCCAGATTCAGGGCATTCCCGGCTGCGATCCCCACTATGCCGGAGACGCTCCCATGCGCGACGAGGCTCTGGTGGAATACGCCAAGTCCCACGCCTCCTCCAACCCCAAGGATCTGGCCAAGCGGCTGATTGCCGAGCGTGCCGCCAGGGAGCTCAAGGAGGGCGACGTTGTCAACATCGGCGTCGGCGCTCCTGAGTTTGTCGCGGTGGAGGCTGCCCGGGTCGGAATGCTGCCTAAGGTGGCTCTGACCGTCGAGGCCGGCTCCATGAAGGGTCTGCCCATGGGCGGACTGGCCTTCGGCGCCGCCATGGGCACCCAGGCTGTCTGCACCACTGCCGAGCAGTTTGACCTCTACGACGGCGGCGGTCTGGACATCTGCTTCATCGGCGCGCTGGAAATCGACCGGGAGGGCAACGTCAACGGCCACTACAATCCCAAGAAGCTCTCCGGCATCGGCGGCTTCATCAACATCACACAGTTCACCCATCGAGTGGTCTTCTGCACCACCTTCTCCGCCGGCGGTCTGGAAATCGAGCGGGACGAGAACGGACTGAAGATTCTGAAGGAAGGCAAGTTCCTCAAGTTTGCCCAGCACGTCACCGCCCTGAGCTTCTCCGCCCAGAATGCCCACGAGAACAAGCAGGACGTGACCTACGTCACAGAGCGCTGTGTCTTCCGGCTGGGTGAGCGGGGTCTGGTACTGACCGAGGTTGCCAAGGGCATCGATGTCAAAAAGGACATTCTGGATCTGCTGCCCTTCGAGGTCGAGGTCGCCGAGCAGCTTGTG
The DNA here is from genome assembly GCA_017612935.1 of Oscillospiraceae bacterium. Taxonomy (GTDB): domain Bacteria; phylum Bacillota; class Clostridia; order Oscillospirales; family Oscillospiraceae; genus JAFRPC01. Next base: position 833 of record JAGAEW010000060.1, on the reverse strand, counting down.
CGCTTCTGAGCATCGGGGGAGCTCCGCCTGCCTATGCCATACGGTAACAATGCCCTGTCCGTCCGGATTGCGGAACGCCTGACGGAGATGATTGCCCAACAGCGCTTCCTCCCAGGGGACAAGCTGCCCAACGAATTGGAGCTTGCAGAAGAACTGCAGGTCAGCCGTACCACCCTGCGGGAAGCCCTGCGAATTCTCTCCACTCGGGGCCTTTTGGAGGTACGGCGGGGAATCGGCACCTTCGTCACCGACAGCAAGAGCATCCACGCCGATTATGACGTGCTCAAAATTCAGAACGTCAACGTCACGGCCAAGGAACTCTATGAAATGCGGCTGATGTTCGAGCCCCAGGCCGCCTACTATGCCTGTCTGCGGGCCGGCGAGGAGGAGCTTGAGGCCATCTTCCGCAACGGAGAAATGGACGAGGAAATGATCCTGCACCGGGATCCTCTCTGGTATGAGGCGGAGCAGAAATTCCACAACTCCATTGCCTCTGCAACCCACAACCAGTTCATTACCGCCCTGCTCCCCATCTTCAACCGGGCCATTCATCAAGGCGTCATTCTCGCCAATGAATCGCCGGAGGTGTCGGAAATGACCCGGCACGACCACCGGGTTTTGATGCAGTACCTGCGGGATCGAAACCCTGAGGGGGCCAGGACGGCCATGTATCTTCACATCATAAATACCATGCGGGCTTTTCACATCCCGCTGGACTGATCGCAACCCCAAAAAAATTCCAAAAAGGAGAAATCATCGTGAAAGGTCTTACCATTACCAAAACCGAGCATCCCAAGGAAAAACCTGCCAAGGGCGCGAAGCTTGGCTTCGGC
>JAGAEW010000059.1 GCA_017612935.1 Oscillospiraceae bacterium | reverse complement strand
TATCATCCGCGGGATGCCGCTTCCTGCAAATCATTCTGATTTGCAGGAAGCGCGATTGTTCAACAGATTCCCCCGGGCCCTGCCCGAGGCTGCATCCCCATTTGGGGAGGCAAAATAAAATAGTTCTTATAACTTTTTTATTGAATCTTAGTATAAACAGCCGGCGGCCGGATTCGGTTGCCGTGCAAAGGAGAGAGGGGAACAAAATGTTTGAACGAATCGGATTAATCGGCTGCGGAAACATGGGAACCGCCCTGCTGCGGGCCTGCGGGGGCAGGGGGAAGCTCTACTGCTCCAACCGCAGCCCGGAGAAGGCGGAGGCCTTTGCAGCCGAGCTCGGCGGCACGGCCTGCGACAATGCGACGGTCGCCTGCACCTGCTCGCTGATTTTTCTCGGGGTCAAGCCCCAGATGATGGGGCAGATGCTTCAGGAGCTGCGTCCCGTATTTGCCTCCCGCAGCGACCGCTTTGTGCTGGTTTCCATGGCGGCTGCCCTGCCCTGTAAAGCCATACAGAAGATGGCGGGGGGCGACTATCCGGTGATTCGGATCATGCCAAATACCCCCGTTGCCGTTGGCGCGGGGGTGATTCAGCTCTGTGACCGGGGCTGTACGGAGGAAGAGCGCAGCGCGTTCTGCCGTCTGATGGAGAAGGCGGGAATGCTCGATCCCATTGATGAGAAACTGATGGATGCGGCTGCAGCAGTTTCCGGCTGCGGGCCGGCCTTTGTCTGCCTTGTGATGGAGGCTCTGGCGGATGGGGGCGTGGCCGGCGGCCAGCCCCGAGACAATGCGCGGCGCTACGCGGCTCAGAACCAGATAGGGACAGGAGAGCTGGCACTGGCAAGCGGGGAGCATCCGGGCCTGCTCAAGGATCGGGTCTGTTCTCCTGCAGGAACCACCATTCAGGGGGTTCGCAGCCTGGAGCATCACGCGGTTCGGGGGGCCTTTTGTGAGGCCGTGATCGCCGCCTATGAGAAGACCCTTGCGATGCAAGGGCCCAAAGACCAGTGAAGGAATCAGGAGTGACGCATGGAAGCCTATTTGCACAAGGTCCACTACTACGAAACAGATAAGATGGGAATCGTCCACCACTCGAACTATATCCGCTGGATGGAGGAAGCCAGAGTTGAACTGCTGGAACGGCTCGGCATTGGCTTTGCCGGCATGGAGGCCAGGGGAATCTGTTCTCCGGTGGTGGAAATCGAATGCCGCTATCTGCGCCCGACCCGTTTTGACGAGACAGTGGCCATTCGGGTGTCGATTACAGAATTCAAGGGTGTGCGGCTGAAAATCGGCTATGAGATGTTAAACACAGCTGGAGAAACGGTTGCCACAGGCGCATCGGTGCACTGCTTTACCGACGCCTCCGGCAAGCCGATTATTCTCAGAAAGCAGCATCCCGAGATTGATGCGGTTCTGCGGGAGAATCAACCTGCCTGAACCGAAGCGGGGAGGGAAGCGTCTCGACAACCCCGGAGGAAACGCTTATAAGAGGAAGCGCTTATAATCAGTCAAAAAAAAGGAAGGATGTTATGATTTTGCTCAGTGCCTGTCTTGCAGGCGTACCCTGCCGAATGGATGGCAAATCCAAGCCTGTCCCCGCGCTGACGGCGCTTGCTCTGCGGGGAGAGGCGATTTTGGTGTGCCCCGAGGTTCTTGGGGGGCTGCCGACTCCGAGAAGCCCCAGCGAGCGGCAGCCGGACGGACGGGTGCGCAGCGCGCAGGGGGCCGATGTGACAGAAGCCTTTCGGCGGGGCGCTGAACGTGCGCTGGAAATCTGCCGCAGCCGGGGCTGTTGTTGCGCCGTACTGAAGGCCCGCAGCCCCTCCTGCGGAAAGGACTGCATCTATGACGGTTCCTTTTCCGGACGGCTGGTTCCCGGCAACGGCGTCTTTGCCGCCCTGCTGCAGGAGAGCGGGATTCCGGTTCTGACGGAGGAAGAGGCCCTGACGGAGCTGCCGCAGCTTGCGGCAGAGGCTGTTCGGGAACAGTCGGGAGGCCGGCCATGATCAACGGTATCCCGATTTGGACAGTCCTGCTCATCGGAGCGGGGGTGTTCGTCGCTTCGTTTGTAGATGCCATCGGCGGCGGGGGAGGCATCATTTCTGTTCCGGTTTACCTGCTGGCGGGCCTGCCTACCCACTATGCGTTGGGCACGAATAAAATGTCCTCCGGCATCGGAACAGCAGCCTCCACGCTGCGCTATCTGAGCAAGGGCTACGTGGACTGGTCTCTGGCGCTTGCGTCGGTGCTGCTGGCCGTTGGCGGAGCCTATGTGGGCACGCGCCTGCAGCTCAAGGCAGATGAAGCGATTTTGAAGTATATGCTACTGGCGGTTTTGCCTCTGGCGGCGGGGGTCCTGCTGCGAAAAAAGAACCTGCCGGAGGAACGGGGCGTGCTTGCCCCGTGGAAGCGCCGCCTGGCGGTGTGGAGCTCGTCGCTGCTCATCGGGGTCTATGACGGCTTTTACGGCCCCGGAACCGGGACCTTTCTGCTGCTTGCCTTCTGCATGCTGGGAAAGCTGGATGTCCGCACAGCCTCCGGCAACGTGAAGCTGGTTAATTTTTCCTCGAATATGGGAGCCCTGGCGACCTCGCTGATGGCAGGCAGGGTCTATGTCGGTGTGGGGCTGGTGGCAGCCGGCTTTTCCATTACGGGACACTATTTTGGGGCGGGACTTGCCATTCAAAACGGCACGAAAATTGTCCGCCCGGTCATTTTATGCGTCATCGGCCTGCTGCTGCTCCGGATTGTGCTGGAGCTGTTGGGCCTGATTTGAGGATGGAAGAGGGGAGAAGGTTGAGCAAGCAAGGAAAGCTCTGGGAGCTGTTCTGTGTGTTTTTCCGCGTCGGCCTGTTTACCTTCGGCGGGGGATATGCCATGATCTCCGTGGTGGAGGACGCCTGCGTGGACCGGCGGGGCTGGATTACCCGGTCGGAAATGGACGATCTGGTGGTGCTTGCCGAAGCCACCCCCGGACCCATTGCCATTAACTGCGCGACCTTCGTGGGCAATCGACAGGGGGGACTGGCCGGGGCGCTGGCGGCGACCTTCGGCATGGTGCTTCCCTCGTTCCTGGTGATTTTGCTCATCTCGCGGGTGCTGGATTGCTGTTTGGAGATTCGCCTGATTGCCAGCGCCTTTCGGGGCATTAAGCTGGCGGTGGGCGTGCTGATTCTGGATGCAGCCCGGCGCCTGCTGCGCCGACGGAAGCGAAGCGTCCTCTGGGGGAGCATTTTTGCGGCATCCCTGCTGCTGATGCTGGCAATCAATCTGTTTGCCCTGCAGCTCTCCACCGTGGTGCTGATGCTGGGCGCGGCTGCGCTGAGTATGCTTGCCTACGGAATTGGGGGGGCAGGAGGCGGGGCACAATGATTTTAACGGAGCTCTTTTTCGGCTTTCTGCGGGTTGGCTGCTTTTCCTTCGGAGGCGGCTATGCGGCGGTTGCCCTGATTCGGGAGCTCGTCCTCTCCCGGGGATGGCTGAGCGAGGAAATGCTGGCCTATATGATTGCAGTCAGCGAGAGTACGCCGGGGCCGATTATGGTTAACCTGGCGACCTTTGTGGGCAGTACCCGGGCCGGCCTGCCCGGGGCTTTGATTGCCAGCCTTGCGGTGGTGCTCCCGGCCTTTGTGATCATTCTGCTACTTTCGGCGGTGCTGAAGCGTTTTATGGGAAATCCCTGGGTGTCCGCCGGGATGGAGGGGCTGAAGGCCTGCATCAGCGCGGTGATCTTAGCGGTGGGGCTGGATATGATCCGCAGCAACTGCATTGGGGGTGGGGCCGCGGATTGGACTGCCCTGCTGCTGACCCTTGCCCTGGGCTTCCTCTATTTCGGAGCCGGGCCTCTGTTCAAGCGGAAGCTTTCGCCCCTTGGTCTGATTGGAATTTCCGCATTATTAGGAGCGGCGGTTTACGGGATCTGACAGACAGGAGGAAGCGGCATGAAATTGACAGCGTTTTTTCTGAGCCCTACGCAGTGCTGCTGCGTCGAAGGCTGAAACTATTTTTTTAAGCCGTGAGGTGGTGTCATGCAAACACTGATAGAACTCTACGATGAACGGCCCCTGGAAAATGTCCTGGGGGTTGAGGTGTTTCGTCCGGCCCGGGTCGTCTATCTCTGCCCGGAGAAGCTCACGAAGCATAAGGAGCTCCGGGAGCGGATGCAGGCCTATTTTGCCCATCGGGGCATAGAGGTGGAGCTGGAGTTTGTCCGCGCCAGAGTGTTTGACGCCATGGCGACACTCCAAACCCTGCGGGGGATCGTTGCGGGCTGTCCCGACTGCGCGCTGGACATCACCGGCGGAACCGATGCGGTGCTCTACGCGGCGGGGATGCTCGGGGCGGAGCTCCCGATCCCGGCCTTTACCTACAGCATCCGGCAAAGCTGCTTTTATGATATTCGCAATGCGGCCTTTGCCTCCGGCCTGCCCTGCCGGGTGCATTTTTCGGTGGAGGATTGCATTCTGATGGCAGGCGGATCTCTTCGAACCGGGCGTGTGGACAATGGGATTCTGGAAGGGTATTTCCCGGACGTGGAGCCCTTTTTCCGGCTCTATCTCCGACACCGCCGGCAGTGGGTTCGTATCGTGACCTATTTTCAGCGTCTGTCTCAGGCGAACCCGGAGGGCCCCATTCCGCTGCAGGTGCGGGGAGACTATGTGGTAAAGGGAGAGCGGGGAAGCCGCATCGAGGCGCCGGAGGAGGCCCTGCGGGATCTGGAGACCATTGGATTTTTGAAGGATTTGCAGATCGATCGGGAAAAAGGAGTATCCTTTGCCTTCCGGGATCATCAGATCCGCTTTTGGCTGCGGGATGTCGGCAGTGTTCTGGAGCTCTATGTCTATAAGGCCTTTGTGGATGCCGGCCTGTTTGACGACATTCGCCTGAGCGTCCAGGTGGACTGGGAGGCGAATGAACAGCAGAAGCGCGCTGTCACCAATGAGCTGGATGTCATGGCAACCCGCGGCATCAGCCCGATTTTTGTCAGTTGCAAAATCGGTGAGGCCCGGACCGAGGCCCTCAACGAACTGGCAATTCTCCGGGATCGCTTTGGCGGGAAAGTTGCGAAGGCGGTCGTCATCACGGCGGAGCGTGGCGGCGCGCCCCTCCGGAACCGAGCGACAGAGCTGGGCATACAGATCATTGATCGGGAGGACCTGCTTGCCGGAAAGCTTGGAAAACGGCTTCGCCGGCTGGTGGACAAATAAGGCTGTAGCGGGAAGGCAGTTCCGTCGATGGAAAGCTTCCCCCCCTTTTTGAAATTTGTACGGATACCCCACGAAAAAACAGGAGGACTGATGATGAAAAAGACCGTAATACACATTCTTGCAGGCTTGACCCTGGCGATGCTTCTGGCCGGCTGCGCTGCCACCCGGTCCGGCGGCGAAGCCAGCGCCGGAGGGATCAATCCTGCGGAAAGCACGACCCCGAGGCAGGCAAGCGCAGCTTCTGAATCCGCGGATGATGCAGCCGCAGACTGGACCGAAGCAGTCGGAAAGGGAAAGATCGGCTTTCAGATGCCGGATTTCTCCGTTCCCACCGTATCCGGCGAGACATTTACGCTCTCACAGACGCTGAAGGAACGCGAACTGGTGTTGATTAACCTCTGGGCGAGCTGGTGCGGCCCCTGTGTGCATGAGTTTCCGTTTTTGCAGCAGGCCTACGAGGCCAATCAGGACCGGGTGGACGTGATTGCTCTGTCTGTGGAGCAGGGAGATTCGCTGGAGAAATTAAAGCAGTTTTCCGAAGAAAATCATGTCAGCTTCCAGATTGGGCAGGATGAAAATCTGCGTTTGGCCCAATGTTTCAATGTGATGAGTATTCCCACCAGCCTGTTGGTGGATCGCAGCGGGAAGGTCGTCTGGATGCAGACCGGCGCCATGCGCTCTGCCGAGGACGTGAAGCGTCTGTTCGAGCAGTATTTGCAGAAGGCCGGCATGGAGGCAGGCAACGGGGAAGTGCGCTACCAAATCCGCGTGGTGGATCAGGCGGGGAATCCGGTCGCCGGCGCTGTGGTCAATTTCTGCTCCGATGAGGCCTGTCAGCCGGTTCCTGCCGACGAAAAGGGACTGTGCGAATACAGTACCGCCCCGGGGGAGTACCATGTACAGATTCTCTCTCTGCCTGAGGGATATGAGGCGGAAACCGCCGAGGCGCTGACCGTCGGCCCTGAGGCTGAGAGCGGAACCCTTTCCGTTCGCAAACTGGGATGAAGAACCAAAGAGATCTGCGCCGTCTGCCGACGGTCTTTTTAACTGTGCTGACGCTGCTTCTGGCAATCGCCCTATGCTGGGCGGCAGCGGATATTTGGCTGCGGGGCAGCCTTCGCCGCAGTGCAGACCCCGCTGCGGTAATCTACAGCGTGGAGGCGGTCCGTACCTGGGCAATCCGGATTTTGCCGGTGTTTCTGCTGTGGCTGCTGGCCCTTGCAGCGAGCTGCCGCGCAGTTTCTGTCCCTCGCCCCTCGGAACAAGTCAGTCGCCGCAGGGGGGAGTGCGTGCCTGCTTTGCCCGCAGTGGGGCGGCTTCGCAGCGCTTTATTTGCCCTTGCCGTCTTGCTGATCGTCCTCGGAGTTCTGAACGGAAGCCTGGGGGATGTCCTGACAAAGGCGGTTAATCTGTGTACGGAGTGTATTGGCCTTGGATAAACAAACATCGTGGTGGCGCCGCCATCGGCCCACGAAGCGCCGCCTGGTTCAGCTCTATACTGCTCTGCTCTACAACGCCCACCTCAAGGGCTTTGCGCAGGGAGAGATCTATACCGGGAGCAGCAAGGCGCTCTGCGTACCGGGGCTCAACTGCTATTCCTGCCCCGCCGCTGTCGGAGCCTGCCCCCTGGGGGCCCTGCAAAACGCGGTGGCTGCTTCCGCATCCCGCCCGGGCTTTTATGTGGTGGGGCTTCTGCTGCTCTTCGGGCTGGCGCTGGGCCGTGTAATCTGCGGCTGGGCCTGTCCCATGGGCCTGCTGCAGGAGCTGCTGCATCAAATTCCTACACCGAAGTTAAAAAAAGGACGGTTGACCCGGGCACTGCGCTGGATCAAATATATCCTGCTGGGGGTGCTGGTGCTGGCTGTCCCGCTGTACTATGCCTTCCGGCGGGTTCCGCTTCCCGCCTTCTGCAAGTACGTCTGCCCTGCCGGGACCCTGGAGGGGGCCATCGGCCTGTTGCTGCATCCTGCGAACCGGGACAAGTTGGGGCTGTTGGGCCTGCTGTTTACCCGGAAGTTCATTTTGCTGGTGCTGATTGCTCTGGCCTGTGTCTTCCTCTATCGGGCTTTTTGCCGTTTCATCTGTCCGCTGGGGGCCCTCTACGGCCTGATGAACCGCTTGGCGCTGCTGGGTGTCAAGCTGGATCATGCTGCCTGTACAGACTGCGGCGCCTGCCTCCGGGTCTGTCCCATGGACATTCGCTGCGTCGGAGATGCGGAGTGTATATCCTGCGGAAAATGCGTCGGCCTCTGCCCAACGTCTGCGATTTGCTTTCAGGCGGGCAGAGTGCGGCCCTCCGGGCAGCCTGCGCCCGCCGGAGGGCGCAAAGCCAGAGTGGGATTTGCCTTGCTTCTTGCGGGGCTGCTGCTTCTGGGTACGCTGATCGCCGTGAACCTCCCGGCCCGGGGATCCGTGGAAGCGACGGTCGAAAGCGGTCGGCAGACGGAGTTGGAGCAGCGGGCAGAGCTGGGCTGCGCCGTCGGACAGCAGCTTCCGGATTTCCGGCTGACACAGAGCAACGGGACCGAATTCGAGCTTTCTGCCCAGCGGGGAAAGCTGGTGGTTTTGAACCTCTGGGCGACCTGGTGCGGCCCCTGCGTGGCGGAGCTGCCCGTCTTTGCGGACTTTGCCCTGGCCCACCCGGATGCAGCAGTTCTGGCCATTCATTCCAGCCTTGTGACGGAGGACGTGCAGCAGTGGATTGGAGAATCGGAGCTCGCGCTCTCCTTTGCGTTGGACGAGAGCGGTGCGGTTTCTGAGCTCCTTGGAGCCAGCTCCATGCTGCCCCATACGGTGATTCTCGATCCCAACGGACGGGTAGTCTATAACCGTCCCGGCGCGGTGGCAGCCGAGCTGCTGGAGGACTTCTACCAAAAAGCAAAATAGCAAGCCAGTGGCGGCAGAC
>JAGAEW010000058.1 GCA_017612935.1 Oscillospiraceae bacterium | reverse complement strand
CCTTCGCTGTCAGAATCCCTTTTTCCCAGCGGCGTGCTTCCGAACAATTCTGCGATGCGTTCCGCGCTTCTCATGCTCCGCTTTTCTCTGCGCATAACTGCTTTTGATAGAATCTGTTCATAGCACTGTGAATCACACCCTCCGGCCTTGGGATTGCCCGGTAGCCGGAGCGCTCATAGACATGGATCGCGGCGGACAGATTTGTATGGGTTTCCAGATAGATGCTGCGATATCCCAGAGCTCTTGCCTTGGCTTCTATGAAGCGGATCATCTCATAGCCCAGAGCGTATCCCTTGACGGCATCCGCCAGATAAAGCTTTTGCAGCTCACAGCAATCGGCCCGGAACTCCGCGATCCCAATGCCACCCACCACGACTCCGTGATCCAGCAGCACAGCATATGCCCGCCCCGGTTGAGAATAGAACGCAGAGAGATGATCCAGCGCCTTGTCGAAATAAGCCGTTCCCGGGATATCCAGGCCGTGGGTTTTCAGGTTGACGCGGATCAATTCCGCCATAGCCGCGTCATGTTCGGGCTGAATTGCCCTATACTCCAGCGAGGCGCGCAGCCGTTCCTGGATCAGCCGGATATCCCGCTGATCCTTCTCCCGCCCAAGGCTCTGCTTCATTTTGAGCAGGCCCCGGAGGGAAATGACCGGGATATTCTCCACATAATCCACCCTGTCATACAGCCAATTCTCAAAGAGCTCCACATCGTCTTCCAGTTGAAACCACCTGCTGCCGTCAGCCAGTCGTTGATGCGCATAGCCCTTTGCTTCCAATTCATCGGCCAGCCTTGCCGTACATCCCAGGTCAATATCGTGGGTCCGTTGGCGCAGGCCATGGAGCACCATTGCTCCGCCCGTGATGAGCCAGCATTCTGCCAGATCATAGGGAAACGCCCGCATCCGGGCAATCAGCTCTGCTCGTTCCATTCTGTTTTCCTTTCTTTTCGCTTCTTTACAGGCTTGCGATCGTATTATATCACACTGCATTCGGAACATCAATCAAAACCCAAGGGAATGCCGCCCTTCAATGCCCAAACAGTTTTTTCGATCGGCTCTTGCAAACAGCGGGATTCTCGTTTATAATACCCTTGTCACGAAACAACAACAAGGCAGGGCGGAAACATGAAGATTGCGATTATCGGCGCAGGCGCATCCGGTATGGCTGCTGCAATCACAGCGGCTGCTTCAGGCGTCAACCAGATTCTACTCCTTGAGCGGCAGGCCCGAGTGGGGCGAAAGCTCGCTGCCACCGGAAACGGGCGCTGTAATCTCACCAACCGCCATGCCAACCCGAACCGCTATCACGGCAATCACCCCGATTTTGTCCGCCCTGCCCTGGAGGCCTTTCCGCCCGAGGCCGTCCTGCGCTTCTTTCAGGAGCTCGGCCTCTATACCGTGACCGAGGACGACGGGAAGGTTTACCCCTATTCCGACCAGGCAAACTCCGTGGTGGACGTGCTGCGCTTCGGGCTGAACCGCCCCAATTTGCAGCTCCTCGCAGGAACGGAGATCGTCAGCGTCAAAAAAAGCGCGGCAGGCTTTCACTTAAAGGCCTCCGACGGGCAATCCTGGGATGCGGAGGCGTTGATCGTCGCCTGCGGCGGAGCCGCCGGGACGAAGCTTGGCGGCGGTCTTTCCGGATACCAGCTTCTGCGGAGCCTGGGGCACCATTGCACCAAGCTCTCCCCTTCCCTGGTTCAGCTCAAGTCTGACCCCGCGCTGGTGCAGGGCTTGAAGGGCGTTCGGGCCAACGCCGCGCTTCGTCTGACCGTCAACGATTCACTTCTGGCGCAGTCCTGGGGCGAGGTGCAGTTCACCGATTACGGCATCTCCGGTCCTGCTGTGTTTGAACTATCCCGCAGTGCCGCTACAGCGGAGCACAGCGTGCTCCACCTGGACCTGCTGCCGGGCTACGCCTCCGACGAGCTGCTCTCCGCCCTCTGCATTCGCGTTTCCCGCTTTCCGAGTCTGGAAGCTGGGGATCTGCTGACCGGGATACTACACAACCGTCTGGGCAAAATGCTGGTGCGCTTTTGCGGCATCTCGCTCTCTGCCCCTCTCACAACGCTGAACTGGAATCAACTCAACGCTGTGGTGGAGATTTGTCACAGCTTCGTGCTGCCCATTACCGGGCACATGGGAATGGACGGTGCGCAAGTCACCGCAGGCGGCATTGTCACGCAGGAGTTTCACGCGGACACGATGCAAAGCAGGATTGTTCCGGGGCTCTTCGCCTGCGGCGAGGTGCTGGATATAGACGGAGACTGCGGTGGCTTTAATCTGCAATGGGCCTGGGCCTCCGGCATGCTGGCCGGGCAGTTGAAAGGATTGTTATGATTACCATTCGAGATTTGATCTTGCCGCTGCGGCATGATCCTTCCATGTTGTATTATCTGGCTGCGCAGGAGCTGGGGATTTCGGCCTCGCAGTTGTCGGCGCTGAAAATTCGCCGCAAATCCCTCGACGCGCGAAAAAAGCCTGAGCTGCGCTGGGTGTACACAGTCGATGTGGCCACGCGCAAAAGCGAAAAACAGATTCTGCGCGCCTGCCGCAGCGCCAAAGCAAGCTTTGCCAGGGACGACTGGTACAAGCCGCCCAAGGCCTCCGTAATCCCCGACGAGCGCCCTGTTGTGGTTGGCTTTGGCCCGGCCGGGATGTTCGCAGCGTTGGTGCTGGCCATGGCCGGCCTGCGCCCCATTGTGATCGAGCGGGGGCAGGATG
>JAGAEW010000009.1 GCA_017612935.1 Oscillospiraceae bacterium | reverse complement strand
CCGTGCCATGAGGAACGGAGAGCGGAGAACGGAGAACGGAGAACGGAGAGCAGAGAACGGAGAAGGAAGAACGGAGAGCGGAGAACCAGAACAGACTATCCAGAAAGTCCAAGACCGCAACCAATACACTGTAGCGGGCGGCGCAGTTTTCACCCTTTGCGGTCTTGAGCGGCTATGAGCAAGTCATTGAAGAGGCCGGGCGGCTGACCGAGGGGCAGATTGAGCTCGACGAGGATGCCCTGCAGGAGATTGAGCGGGCCCTGCACCGCCTTGCGGCCCGGCTGGAGGAGGGGCGGGAGCCGGTGCAGATTGTGCTGAGCTGGTTTGAAGCGGATGAGAAGAAAGCCGGCGGCCGATACCGGACGGAGCCGGTGACAGTCCGCCGGGTGGATCCGGTCTTTCAGCGGCTGGAGCTGGCGGACCACAGCCGGATCGGCTTCGGGCAGATCTACGGAATCAAAGAGCCGGACTGAGGGCGGCCCAGTCCTCCGAGAAGACGAGGGCGGGAACTCCGGCGACGCGGCAGCGCTCCGTCAGGGTTTGGGCCGTGTCCCAGAAGAGAACCGACCCGTCCTCCAGCCTGCGGTGCAGGCAGCCTGCTCCGAGAAGTTACTGGAAATCAGGATCTATTATCAGAATAGCAGAAACAATAAGAATGCGATACAGGCCGTTTCTCTGTTTGAATTTTGCACAAAGTTCTCACCCCAGAAAAGGAGACAAAGAACAATGGCAGAATCAAAAACATACGGCTATGTCCGGGTTTCGTCGAAGGATCAGAATGAAGCGCGGCAAATGATTGCGCTCCAGCAATTCGGCATTCCGGGCAGGCAGATCTACATGGACAAGCAGAGTGGCAATGACTTTGAACGCCCAAATTATAAGCGCCTGTTGAAAAAGCTGAAAGAGGGCGATCTTCTGGTCATCAAGAGCATTGACCGTCTGGGTCGCAATTATGAGGAAACCATCCGGCAATGGAGCCTGATCACAAAGACGATTAAGGCAAACTATGGTGGTCCCCTTGTCAAGACCACGGTTTGAGAAAAATGCGTGAACTTTGGCGGCGTCAATTCTGGCGCTGTTGTATCCCGCCAAAAGAAACCTGAGACACGAGACCAGGCAGCCGCCCGCCCGCGGCGGGTCGAAGAGCCTTGACCGGGCTACGATGGCCTGTTACAATGGCTCGCTGCGTGGTCGAGATTTGTTATCCTGACTCCGCCGCACCCACGCCGCTATCGAATCAACAGGCCAGCGGGGCACTGTCAAGGCCGGCGGCGATGGTTGCTGAACGGCTGAATGACGCATAATAGACAGCGTCCGGCGTTTGATTGTCAAGCGCCTGGTGCGGTCGGACCGTGTTGTACGGTGCGCTTTTTTGTACAATTCATCATATAAATCCCGTGGTCCAGATTTATGGGACCATTATAGAAGTATCGAACAATTCCAGCGTGTAAATTTCGATTCATTTTACAAATCAAACAATTATCCAAAGAAATTCCTTTGGATTTCAAGAGAAAGCACGTCAATCTGACCCACTTCAATCCGGACAAGGCCTGCTCCGCATATTGTGCGGTGTGGCCTTAATGTTCACGGGACCAGTGGGGGGAATTGTGCAGTTCTGCCCTATTGCTTTTTTCTTGATTCAGCGTTATAATAATTTGGAATTTGCCAAAAAATTGTCATAACAGCAACAAATGTGGAGGATAAACATTATGAGCTTCTCCAGTATTCCCTTTCTTTCGTTTCTGGCGTCTTTTCTGACGCTGTACGGCTTTTGTCCCATCCGGTACCGACGCTATCTGCTCTTGTTCAGCAGCGCGGTATTCGTTTGCCTCGGCTCCGGCAGAAGTTTTTGGTGGATTCTTTGTCTGACGGGTGCAAACTATTTCATGGGAATCTGCATCAGCAAAACTGCGTATCGAAAGGAAGCAACCGCTGTCGCCGTGGCATGCAACATTATAATGCTGACTGCCTTTAAGCTTTCCGGCAATCTTCCCATCGGCATCAGCTACTATTCCTTTGCCTTCATGTCCTATCTGGTGGACATCAGCCGCGGGCAATGTAAGCCGGAATACAGCGTGGTGCGTTTTGCAAACTTCTCTTTGTTCTTCCCGAAGCTCCTGATGGGCCCGATTACCCGCTACAGTGAGCTGGGCCATCAAATCGACCGGCCAAAGCCTCGGGTATCCGGCCTCCAGGAGGGTCTGGAGAGCTTCATGCTTGGCTTTGTGATGAAGATCTTTATTGCTGATCGGCTGGCAATTTTCTGGAACGAGCTGATCACAATCGGCATTTCCTGTCTTCCCGCGGCGCTGGCCTGGCTGGGCGCCTTCGGCTTCAGCATCCAGCTCTTCATTGAGTGGCAGTCCTACACCCTGATGGCCGTCGGCATTGCCGGCTGTTTAGGCTACCAGCTTCCCCAAAACTTCAACTATCCCTATCTCGCCCGCTCCATTGGGGATTTCTACCGCCGCTGGCACATCACCCTGGGACGCTGGTTCAAGGACTATGTCTATATTCCTCTGGGCGGCAGCCGCCAGGGAACCCAGCGCACAGTACTGAATCTTTTGATTGTCTGGCTTCTGACCTCTCTTTGGCACGGACTGGGCTGGAACTACCTGTTCTGGGGTATGTCTCTGGGGCTGTTCATTGTGGTTGAAAAGCTTTGGCTCGGCCCCGTACTGGCGGAGCACAAGACGCTCTCCCACCTCTGGGTTCTGTTTCTGATTCCTCTGACCTGGGTCTGCTTCAAAATTGAAAACATCGCTGATCTCGGCGTTTATTTTTCCCGTCTCTTCCCCTTTTTTGGCGGGGAAGACGTTGTGGGCATGAACATTTTCTGGAGGGTCCTCAAAAAGTATGCCATCTATCTGACGCTCGGCGTTTTGTTCTGTTTTCCCCTACCGGAGAAGCTGGTTCACCGCTACGGGAAAACCTGGATCATCTCAATTCTGCTGGCCGTTCTGTTCTGGTGGGCCGTCTATACGCTCTACAGATTCGGCAGCAATCCCATGATGTACCTGAATTACTGATTTGAAAGGAGCTTCTGCTTTATGAATGAAAGAAGATCGCGGCAATCCCCGCCCCCTCACAGCACCTCTCCTCTGTTGATTTCCCTGCTGGGCGTCGGACTGCTGTTTTTCCTGTTCTTTGGCGTAAAAAGCCTGCTCAGCCGTGAGGCGGACACCCCGGTGGCACTGGAACAAACAAGCACCACGCAAAGCACAAGCAATTCTGCAACTGGTGACAGCTCTCGTCCGACCGCCTCCGACACTGCCCCCAGTACCCCGTCGCAGCCCAGCAGCAATCCCGTAAGTACAAGCCCTGTCGCCACAACACCGGCCGCTACAACTCCCACCGAGCCCCAAGCCGCCTTCAAAATGACAACGGTTGACGACAGCTATTTCTCCGATGCACTGTTTATCGGAGATTCCCGTACCGACGGCCTGTGTCTGTACAGCACGCCCGGCGCCTGTAAGCACTTCTGCACCGAGTCTCTGACTATATTCACAATTATGACAAAGAAGCTCGATGCTTACGGCTTCCCCGATCTGCGGTCCCTGCTGCAGGGAATGCAGTTTGGAAAGGTCTATATTATGCTGGGCATTAACGAATGCGGCAGTGACACAAACGAATTTGCCAAAGAATATCGGCGCGTCGTCGAGGAGATTCGCCAATATCAGCCCCACGCGCTGATCTATATTCAGAGCATTTGCTATGTGACCCAGAGCTATGAGGAAAGAGACTCACAATTTGCCACATCTAATATCAAGAAGAAAAACGAGGCCATCAAGCAGCTCGCAAATGACAAGGACATTTTCTATCTGGAGGTCAACGACTGTCTCAATGACGGCACGGATCATCTGCCCGCCGAGTACACCGGCGACGGCGCACACCTGAAGGCCAATTATTACTATCTCTGGCACGACTACTTGCTGCAGCACGCAGTGGTAGACGCGGAGCATCCCTGGCCGATCGACGAGTCAGAACAGGTCGGAGCCAAGGTAGAGGATCCCTGATTCTGATTTGTTTTCTATCTCACACTCCCCTGAAACGGTACGTTCCGCCGCCTCAGGGGAGTGTGGCATTGTTCCCTTTTCCCACGCCGAATTCTACGGAGTAATTTTCCGTCCTGCTGATTCACGCCGGTCCGATCCTTTTGGTATGGCACATTCAACTTCCTCTGGGATGGTACGTTGTTCCATCGCATGATACCATGCAGCGCATGTGGGGGATGCTGGAGCCGAAAGAATTCGAGCGGTGTTTCTGCGCATGGGTAGAGGCGGTTTGCCAAAAAACTGAGGGTGAAATTATCAGCATCGACGGCAAAACAATACGCCGGAGCGGCGGGCGCGACCAAAAACCTATCCATATGGTGAGTGCGTGGGCAAACCAGTTGCAGATG
>JAGAEW010000057.1 GCA_017612935.1 Oscillospiraceae bacterium | reverse complement strand
CTCGTAAAACAGAGATTAGCGAATATCCTTTTCGTCGAACACATCGCCGCATTCAGGGCAGAACTTCGGCGGATGCGCGGGGTCCTCAGGCTCCCAGCCGCACTTATCACAGCGATACAGGGGCTCATGCTCAGGCTTTTTTGCTCCGCATTCGGCGCAGAACTTTCCCTTGTTGACGGCTCCGCAGCCGGGGCAGATCCAGCCCTCCGGCAGCTCGGGCTTTTTCGCCCCACACTCAGCACAGAACTTGCCGGTATTCACCGCACCGCAGGCACAGCGCCAGCCGTTCTCGGTCTGAGCAGATTCCGGATCGGAGGAGGACTGCGGGGCAGTCTCCGGCTGAGGCGCAGGCTGCTGGGCCGCCATTTCGAACAGACTTGTTGCGTTCATACCCCCGTTCTGCTGGGCCATATTGAGTCCCATGAAGCCCGTCATGGCGCCACCGGCGTTGTTGGCTGCGTCCTTCATGGCCTGACTTTGGGCCTCTACCAGCGTAGCTGCCGCCATGGCGGGATTGCGCAAAATAGCTGCGTTCTGTGCCCGCTTAATGAGATCCGCGTCCTCCTTGGGCAGGTCGATGGTTTCCATCGCCACGGAGACAACCTCGAGACCTCTGAGCTCTCCCCACTTCTGGGACAGCGCCGTATTCATGGCCTGACAGAGCTTTTCCGCCTGGCCCATCAGCTGGTTCGGACGGACTTCCATGGCGGAAATTTCCGCAAAAGCGGGCTGCAGGCCGGAGATAAACTCTGCCTTGAGCTGGGCGTCAAGCTTGTCGCGGCTATAGTAGTCCTCCACATTGCCGCAGACGTTGGTGTAGAACAGCAACGGGTCCGCGATACGGTAGGAATACACGCCTCTGCAGCGCACGGAAACGTCGATGTCCAGACCGATGTTGCGATCCACAATCCGGAAGGGAACGGGGTTCGGCGTGCCAAACTTGTTGTCAACCAGTTCTTTTGTGTTAAAATAGTAGACCCTCTGGTCCTTGCCGGGGTCGCCGCCGAAGGCAAAGCGCTTGCCAATGCGTTTGAAGGTCTCTTTGATCCCGGCGCCGAGGCTGCCGGTAAAAATGGAAGGCTCGGTGGAGTTGTTCCAGACAAACTCGCCGGGCTCGGCACAGACCTCCACGATCTTACCCTGCTCCACGATGATCATGCACTGACCGTCGGCAACGGCAATCACGGAGCCGTTGGAAATAATATTGTCGTTTCCATTTGTGTTGCTGGAGCGCCCGGAGATTCGCTTCTGACCCTTGGTCATCAGCACGTTCCGGTCAATGGCGTCGCAATAAAAAAACTCCTTCCACTGGTCGGCCAGAACACCGCTCACAGCACTGATTCCTGCTGCAATAAGTCCCATAGTCTTATGCTCCTTTCAAACGATAGCCGGGGTTGATCCGTCAGGATTTGGAATTACGATACTTCCGGAGATATTATATAACATTTTTCCGGGTTTCGCAACGATAAATCCGCAAAATCTCCGCGCCAATCTTCATTTCCGTCAACCGCGCAAAAAGCCGGGCAGTGCGGGACGCTTCTTCCCCACTGCCCGGCTGTTCAAATGCTTTGCGTTTTGCAGAAAAATCCCCGGTGAATTTCCTCTCCGGGATTTATCGGTCAATCCCCATCGCCGTCGTCCTGCCGAATAAAGTCGTCGAAATCGTAGAAATCCAGGAATTTATAATAATCTTTTCCGGTAAAAAGGCTCTCTTTTGCGCTGTACACCATCAAGCGCTCGCCGTCAATTTGGATCCAATGAAGCTCATAGCCTTTCCGCAGCTTGGGCCTGAAGCTGCGAAGCTCGCCGGTATCTGCATTGAGAACCACACACTCCGGATTTTCTTCTAACTGCTCATAAAACAGCATCTGCTTGGTCTGCTCCGGCCGGTTGAACCATTCCGCGCAACGCAACATTGGCAATTCCCGTTCCAGAACCGGCGTTGCAACGCCGTCGGAAATTTTTGCAATCACCGAATGATTATTCCAATTGCTGAAATAAACATAGTCGCCGCACACCACCATGTCTCCGACCCTTGCCTCCCGGAGCATGGATTCCAGGGCATCCAAATTGATCTCGGAGACCATACGGTAACCCTCCGTCTCGAAGACCTGCAGCGAAAACATGGAGCTTCGATTTGGGTCGTTATGGTGACTGGTCAGCACATACAGGAGATTTTGATCCACCGCAGACTGGCAAAACTCATCGACGTCCGAACCTGTCAGCACCGTCTCGTTTTTCCCCGTATCCGGGCAATACAGATCGAAGTAGGCGTGCTCTCCCGAATCGACCCGGGGTGCTTTCAACTGCAGGATTCCGTTGGACACAGCACAGAGCCACATGGTGGGGCCGATGTCCTCCTTCCTGGTGTCCGCCACGGGAACAGCAACGGATTGCTTCGGGTCAAATTCATAGAGCACACCGACCATTCTGCTTTCATCGCCGCTTCCCACCACTCCGCCGTTCGAGAAGCATTGATAATATTTTCCTGCAAATACGTCTCCGTCGTCGTAGCTCATTCCAACGGCGGGCATGGTGCCCATCTCGGTCTCCGCCCCTGTCTCCGCGTCCGTTTTAACCAATCGCACTGTTGTTTCATCCTGCTCCAAATCTGCATAGCTCAGGAGCTTACCATCCAAATAAACCAAAATGCCGTAATCCCGGCCGGTTATTTCCAGGCTGTTTTCACCTGATCCGCCCGTGTTTTTCCCCCATACCCAAAAGCCGAGGGCCAGCACCAAGGCTATCGCCGCCAAACCCAGCAGTTTTCTCTTCATTGCCTTCTCCCTTCTGCATTCAAACGTCCTCACACAGGTGCTCTGAAGCGCCTGTGTG
>JAGAEW010000056.1 GCA_017612935.1 Oscillospiraceae bacterium | reverse complement strand
TGCCGCAGCCCCCGCAGCCCCTGCTGCCCCTGCCGCGCCCGCCGCTGTAGTGGATATTGCTTCCGGTGAGCGGGTTAACGCTCCCATGCCCGGCAACATTCTCAAGCTTGCCGTCAACCAGGGCGACAAGGTCCAGGCCGGCCAGATTTTGGTGATTCTGGAAGCGATGAAGATGGAAAACGAGATTGTTGCACCCAAGGCCGGCACTGTGGCACAGGTCGTTGCCAAGGTTGGCGACAAGGTGGATACCGGCGCTACTCTGGTCGTAATCGCCTAAGGAGGGTTCGGCATGAATGTTGTTGACACCCTGAGAAAGCTGCTGGCTGAATCCGGCTTTGCCGGCTTCTTCCAGAACAGTGGCTGGCAGAACGCTGTGATGATTCTCATCGCCTGCTTTCTGCTCTACCTGGGCATTAAGAAAAAGTTTGAGCCCCTGCTGCTGGTAGGCATCGCCTTTGGCTGCCTGCTGGTCAATGTTTCCTACTTCGTCAATCTCACGGAGGCGGACGCCCTGTATCATCCCGAGCTTTGGACGAAATTTCTGGATCCTCAGAACACCAAGTATTATCACAGCTACGGCATGATTCTCAAGGAGGGTGGCTTCCTTGACATCCTTTACATCGGCGTCAAAACCGGTCTGTATCCCTCGTTGATTTTCATGGGTGTCGGCGCCATGACGGACTTCGGTCCCCTGATCGCCCGTCCCTCATCCCTGATTCTGGGGGCCGCCGCTCAGTTTGGTGTGTTCTTCGCCTTCTTCTGCGCGAACCTGATCGGCTTTACCGGCAATCAGGCTGCCGCTATCGGAATAGTTGGCGGCGCCGACGGCACTACCGCTATCTATCTGACCACGAAGCTCGCTCCCGAGCTGCTGGGCGCCATTGCCATTGCAGCTTACTCCTACATGGCTTTGATTCCCATGATTCAGCCTCCCATTATGAAGGCAATGACCACCAAAAAGGAGCGCGAGGTCGTGATGACCCAGGCGCGTCCTGTTTCCAAGACCGAGAAGATCATCTTCCCCATTCTGGTTACGATCTTTTGTGTCCTGTTGCTGCCTTCTACCGCGCCCCTGATCGGCTGCCTGATGCTGGGCAACCTGTGGCGTGAGTGCGGCGTCACCGAACGCCTGTCCGACACTGTGCAAAACGCTCTGATGAACATCATCACAGTGTTCCTCGGCATCTCTGTCGGCGCCACCATGGCCGGTTCTCAGTTCCTCCGTCTGCAAACCCTCTACATCGTGGGGCTGGGCCTTGCTGCCTTCTGCTTCTCCACGTTTGGCGGTCTGACGGTGGCAAAGATTATGTACAGGGTCACAGGCGGCAAAATCAACCCGCTGATCGGTTCCGCCGGCGTTTCCGCCGTCCCTATGGCTGCCCGTGTTTCCCAGATCGAAGGCCAGAAGGCCAATCCCAAGAACTTCCTGCTGATGCACGCTATGGGCCCCAACGTGGCCGGCGTCATTGGCTCCGCCATTGCAGCCGGTTTCCTGCTCAAGGTTTTCGGTGCGTAAGATGATTGCAATCCGCTTTTAGGCAACACCGCATCATGCCACTGTGCGGATTGTGCAGTCGGTTTTGTCAGATTGGACAGGCGGTTCGCAGGAATTGCTCCAGCTTTCAGGAAAAAATCTTTCATCCGGTGAAAACAGGATGAAGCAAAGTCTGCGCCGCGAAATGTAATGGCTTGCCCCCTTGGGGCTTATACCATCTACTGTGAACGGCTTGAGGCGCGCTTGATACTGCAAGCCATTCAGATGAAGACAAAGACTGCCCGATTTCGATTGGGTTTTAGCATGATACTGAGATTCAATAAAGATGTTTCGAAACATTTTTATTCCGCGCCCCCCAATGGGGATGCAGCCTTGGGTATGGGCCGGGGAAGCTGTTGTACAATTTTGTTCTGGAAAAGCAGAATGTTTTGCCATCCGTGGTGTTGCCGCGGATGGCAAAACGACTTTCAATCGTTTTATGGAAGAAGCGCATTATAGGAGACTTGCATAACGAACTTTTACCAGACGGCGTAAAACAGGCCGTGTGCCGTGCACGACGTGTTTCGGTAAAAGGAAGTATTTCCGATAGCTCGGGCTATCTTCGGGAGCAGATAGTAGGGGAAAACCCTGCGGATGGCTCGGATCAGAGGCGCAAAATTCATTTGGTCATAAAAAATTTACATTTTTTGTGTTTTTCCATTTGACTATTTGTAGAAAACGTCGTATTATGAATAAAAGAGGCTTTTTTGAAGAATGGACTTACAAAAAAGAGCAGATGTCCCATTTGGGAGTCGGAAGGTTGATTTTACCAAAATTACGGCTGTTCCTATATTAAATATTGGTAAAATCACTCATTTTACACAAAAAAACAGTGCAAAAATGCACAGGATATGTTATAATTATTTTATAAATTCAAAATAAGCTGGCTAATTTGCTGGCATGAGCTTTGAATATGTTTCTTCACAAACAAGGGTTTACGGAGAAACGATATGATCGGACCTCAGAGCGCAGCCGCTCCGCAAGGGTTTTCCCGGCGCTTCTGGAATCGGAGGGATAAAATGGTACAAGTTTGCTGGGATCGGATGTCATCTTTTGTTTCCCGCTGCAAGGAGCAGAGACGAGCACCGGCCACGGTTTATAATCAAGACCATTTGGCTGCATTCAACAGACTGTCTCATCAGTAAATCGAAGGGGGGGCAATCGATGAAAGAGGAAATGAAGTTCATCATCACAAAAGGTTTTGTGGAGATTGTTTTTCAAGGTCGAACCGCTCGTTTCAGCGGAGATGTCAGCGGAAACGGTTTTGCGGCAAAAGCCAACTCCATGGAATGGGTAACACAGGAAGATGGAGCCAAGCCGACAAGCCGCGAGAAAGCTGAGCTGATTACTGCCGCCCAGAAGCACTTCCGTTGGAAGCGCTGTAAAATCTTTTTTGTTGATGAACACGGCAAGAAGATCAAGTCCATAAAAGAGGACTGACAAAAGCATCTTGTCTGAATGAAAGTACAGCCGCAGGGGGCACTTCGGAGAGAAGTGTCCCCTGCGGCGCATCGATACCCTTTTTCACAGGCCAGTTTTCCGGATCGCAGCATTGGAGGCCAGGTGGAAACAGCCGTAGATTCCTGCGTCATTTCCCAGGGTGGCCAGGGCGAAGCTTGTATTCTTACAGGCATGGAACATATAATGCTGAAAACGGGGAATTACACCGTCCAACAGGATCTGTCCAGCTCTCGACATACCGCCGCCCAGCACCACCAGCTCCGGATCCAGCATACAACAGCCCCCGGCAATGGTCATGCCAAGGCGGTCATAGAGCTGCTCCAGCAGCTCCTTTGCCAGCTCGTCCCCTTCCTCGGCGCAGGAAAAGACTGTTTTAGCACTGAGCTCCGAGGCCGTACGCAGCAGAGAAGGACGTTTCGGCTCTGCCTCCAGGCGGCGGCGGGCGATTCTGCCCAAGGCCCGGGCGGAGGCGTATTGTTCTGCACAGCCTCGCTTGCCGCAGCTGCATTGCTCCGCCTGTTCAGAGAGATCTACACACAGATGGCCAATCTCGCAGCCCACGCCGTGGGCGCCGTTTAGAATCTGTCCGTTCCAGACAAAGCCCCCGCCGATTCCTGTCCCCAAAGTCACCATTAGCATTGAGTGGCTGCCCCTGCCGCCGCCGTCATAGAACTCGCCCAGGGCTGCTACGTTGGCATCGTTGCCCGCCTTCACAGGCAGACCGGTGAGAGCATACAGCGCCGTATGCAGATTGAAGACCCCCCAGTTGAGGTTTACACAGCGATTGACGTTTCCAAGATCGTCTACAGGGCCGGGAACACCGATGCCAATGCCGATCACATCCCTGCGGCTTGTGCCTTGCCGCAGCAGGCAGCCGTCGATGGCGCGGGCAATATCCGGGAGAATGGCTGACCCGCCCTGCTCCGGAAGGGTGGGAATTTCCCACTTTTCCAACAGGGTGCCGTCCTGGGAGAAGAAGCCGAGCTTGACTGTGGTACCACCCACATCAACGCCAAACACATAACGCATAGCAACACCAGCCTTTTTGTACAGAATCAAAAAAACATCCGCCCCTCCGAACATCCGCTTGTATTATAGCACGGAGCGCAGCGTTTCGCAACTGCAGCAGGCCAATCCCGTCCCACAGAATCCCTGTTATAAGCAAAAGTCACAGAATCCAGCAGGAAAAATACCAAATTTTTATTTTTTTTCGCTTTACAAATAAGATGCTGCATGATATAATAAGAAATTAATTGGCATTAAAAATGCACGTCTTGGGCTGCCTGTGAAGGCAGGCCTTTTGATAGAAGGAGAACTACAGAATGCGAATGCGTAAACGCAACAATTTAGAGCCAAGGATGGAGGCAGCCTCCGCAGTCTGGATTCAGGACCCGGAAACCCGGCGCGGGAGTTGGCGAAGCCTGATGCCAGAGGCACGGGAACTGCATCTGGAAATCGGCTGCGGCAAGGGGAAGTTTACCGTGGAAATGGCGGCACTGCACCCGGATGTCCTGTTTCTCGCAGTTGAACGGGTCAAGGAGGCCATGATCCTTGCTATGGAAAAGGCCGTCGCCATGGAATTGAAGAATGTGTTTTTTCTCTCGGTGGACGCCGCGGAGCTGGAGCAGCTTTTTGCTCCGGGAGAGGTGGACCGGATCTATTTGAACTTCTGCGATCCCTGGCCGAGAAGTAAAAACGCCAAACGGCGGCTGACCTATTACAGCTTTTTGGAAAAATACCGGGCTGTCCTGCGGCAGGACGGTGAGATTCACTTTAAGACCGACAACGA
The DNA here is from genome assembly GCA_017612935.1 of Oscillospiraceae bacterium. Lineage (GTDB taxonomy): Bacteria > Bacillota > Clostridia > Oscillospirales > Oscillospiraceae > JAFRPC01. Next base: position 2,638 of record JAGAEW010000056.1, on the reverse strand, counting down.
AAAGCTCTTCGCCTGGTCTCTGGAGGAGTTTGCCCGGCACGGCTACCCGGTTAAAAATGTCACAGACGATCTGCACCGGAATGGGATCGTCGGCGTGATGACCGGCTATGAGGAGAAATTTCATGCCCTTGGCACCCCAATCCATCGTTGTGAGATTCTGATGCCCCAGCGCAAAAACACGGAGGAAAAACAGTGACCCAAATTCTCATTGCAGACCATGAAGACCGCTGGCGGAGAACTGTCCGCAGCACCCTCGAACAGGAGGGCTACACCATCCTGGAGGCCGCAAATGGCCGTCAGGTGGTGGAGCTGCTCCGCGTAAGTTCAGAAATTGCCCTGTTGGTTCTGAACGTGAAAATGCTCGAAATGGATGGGCTCGAAGCCTGCCGAGAGATTCGAACCTTTTCCCAGATCCCGGTTTTAATGGTAGCTGATTCGGAGGACGAAGATGTTGAAATCTGCGCAATGCGCGTCGGCGCAGATCAGTTTGTTTTTAAGCCGGTCCGGATGCGGGCGTTTATCGAGCGCATCAAGGCTTTGCTCCGCCGCAGCGGGAGAAATCCGGAGCGGCTGGTGTTCGGTAGTTTGGAGCTGGACCCCATTACAGAGAACGCATGGGTGGGAGAGCAGATTGTGCGTCTGACCCCAAGAGAATTTGAACTGCTGCTCTATCTGGCCCGGACACCGAATCAGGTGTGCTCGCGGGAGCAAATCTATCAGGCTGTCTGGGATACGGAACGCTGCGGCGAGGTGCGGGCAGTAGACACCCACATTAAGAACCTGCGCCTGAAGCTGGGCGTCTGCGGAGAAATAGTCGGAACCGTCCGGGGCCAGGGCTATGTTCTGAAGGTCCCTGGGGTTCCGGAATGAGCCGCGCCGCCGGAATCATCGGAACCATCCGGCCGACCGCGCCGGCCGGCACAGACTCGAAGGAATCGGAGCTTCGTTGACGCCATAAAACATACAAAACCGGCAGTTGACACATAAATTGTGCTAACTGTCGGTTTCGTATGTTAAAAGAAACGGGCTAAACAGTGATCATTTCATTTGAGTACAGAGCCGGTAGAGGCTTGCGGCCTTCACGCCCGCTCCTCTGCGAAGCGGCGGATATTGGAGGGGTTTTCCACCCGCTCGACTTCCTTGCCGTTTTCCAGCACCAGCAGGGTAGGGGCCTGCCGGACGCTGTACTGCTTTGCCAAAGCGGGATCCTGATCCACCACCACGGTTTGATAGGCAATCCCCGCGTCCGCCAGGAATTTCTTTGCCATAACACACTTGGGGCAGGTGGAGGTGGTAAAGAGCAACAACCCGTTGGCGGCAGTTGCGCAGGCGGCAGAGGCCGCCGCAACAGGCACCTCGCTTGTTGCTAACTCCACAGCGGAGGGGACCGCTGCAGGGGCTGCAGCTGCGCTCAGATTCTCCCGGAAGCGGTGGGAAACGGAGCGATAGACGTCATACACCTTACGGTCCTTGAATTCCTGCGCCTTGCCGTCGTTCCAGTTCTGCACGGGACGGTAGTAGCCGGTAATGCGGCTATAGACCTCGGTCTTCTTGCCGCAGTGGGGACAGATGTATTGCTCTCCCACCAGATAGCCGTGCTCGGAGCAGACAGAATAGGTCGGAGAGAGGGTGTAGTAGGGCAGCTTGTAGTTCTCGGCAATCTTGCGGACCAGATTCGCAGCCGCCTTCCAGTCAGGCAGCTTCTCCCCTAAGAAGGCATGGAAGACAGTGCCGGAGGTGTAGAGGGTCTGCAGCTCGTCCTGAATGTCCAAAGCAGAGAACACGTCCTCAGTGTAGCTCACAGGCAGGTGGGACGAATTGGTATAATAGGGCGTGCCGTTCATGTTGGCTGTAATGATGTCGGGGAAATCCACCTTGTCGTGTTTGGCAAAGCGGTAGGTGGTGGATTCAGCCGGAGTGGCTTCCAGATTGTACAGGTCGCCGTACTGCTCCTGATAGTCGGACAGGCGCTCGCGCATATGGTTGAGAACCTGCTTGGAGAACTCCTGGGTCTCACTGTGGGTCATATCCTTCCGCAGCCACCGGGCATTCAGGCCCATTTCGTTCATGCCGATCAGACCGATGGTGGAGAAGTGGTTGGAAAAGGTTCCCAGGTAGCGCTTGGTGTAGGGATACAGGCCGCCCTCCAGCAGCTTGGTAATCACATCCCGCTTGATCTTAAGGGAACGGGCTGCAAGGTCCATGAGCCGGTCCAGACGCCGATAGAAGTCCGCCTCATTTTCTGCCTGATAGGCAATCCGGGGCAGATTAATGGTGACGACGCCCACGGAGCCGGTGGATTCACCGGAGCCGAAGAAGCCGCCGGTTTTCCGCCGCAGCTCCCGCAGGTCCAGCCGCAGACGGCAGCACATGGAGCGAATGTCAGAGGGCTCCATATCAGAGTTCACGTAGTTGGAGAAATAGGGCGTGCCGTACTTGGAGGTCATCTCAAAGAGCAGACGGTTGTTCTCCGTCTCAGACCAGTCGAAATCCCGGGTGATGGAATAGGTAGGGATGGGATACTGGAAGCCGCGGCCGTTGGCGTCGCCCTCGATCATCACTTCGATGAAGGCCCGGTTGATCATATCCATCTCTTTTTTGCAGTCCTTGTACTTGAAGGGCATTTCCTTGCCCCCTA
>JAGAEW010000055.1 GCA_017612935.1 Oscillospiraceae bacterium | reverse complement strand
GGGGAGTACGTCCTGCTCGTGCCGCTTGTCCAGTATGAAAAGGAGATTCCGGAGCCGATCTTCTCCGGCATCGACATCGGCTTTACGGCAGAGAACGAAAGCTATCTGCTGCACGTCAACTGCAACCCGCTCTTTTCAAACAATTACCACTTGGAAGATGAGGTGACGGCTCTCTTCGACAAGGAACAGAAATGAAAAAATTGCTTGCTTGTAGCTTTATTGCAGTCATGCTTACTTGCATACTTTCTGCCTGCGGCAAAACCAAAGCATCTATGTCTGTAGCATTTGTCCCTCACGCCTACTGGTTGGATCGTGAGAACTGCCGACTTGATCTCAGCTTCTATCACACAGGCGAGTGCTTTGCAACAACTTCCGGGGAGATTGAATCGTGCAGCATCGGCAACAGTGCCGGCATAGAATTCGACTGCGATGTGTTAGCGTTGGAGCTTGTAGAGCAGCCGCTTTACACAGTAGGGCAAAGCCGCTACTACATGGGTTCCCTTACAATCAAGCCCAAAGCAATGAATGCTTCAATCGGGGATGCAGAGATTTTTATCACCCGCAAGGATGGCCGGAGCTATCATTTTCCCATTGGAAACATTGCCTTTACTGCGTGGAATGAAGAAGAAACCGCCAAAGCAAACAATTTTGTTTATGCCTACGTTCGGCGCTCTCCACTTCATTCCGGCGAAAACGGGAAAACAACAGCGCCCGTGCTTGTGGTGGATCTGGAGGCCAGCAGGGATATTACCCTGACCCGCCTCGCCAGTGCTTCGGACAAATTCGGCTTTGATCTGCAAAACTGCAAGGTCTGCAGCTATGACGAATATGCCAAAACCTTCGAGGAGCTGGTTGACAACGGTCAGCTTGATTCCAAGCTTCCTGACATCTATCGGCGCAAGCAGGTAGAGAAGGGGGAAGTTACCGGCGCAATTGAGTTAAAGGCAGGGGAGTACGTCCTGCTCGTGCCGCTTGTCCAGTATGAAAAGGAGATTCCGGAGCCGATCTTCTCCGGCATCGACATCGGCTTTACGGCAGAGAACGAAAGCTACCTGCTGCACGTCAACTGCAACCCGCTCTTTTCAAACAATTACCACTTGGAAGATGAGGTGACGGCTCTCTTCGACAAGGAACAGAATTGAGGCTTCCATGAAAAAAATTGCTACATTTCTCATTATTGTCCTGCTCTGCGGCCTGTGTGTAATCGGCATTCTGCTGCTCGATCAGGGGGAAACACGCTATGAGCCGGAGGCATTTTCGGGAGATATTCAAACTCTCAAGAAGAGCTTCCAATCTGAGATTTACGTTGGAAAACAGGATATCGTGATTGATAAAAAATTCGAGGGCAGTATCTGCACGCAGCGGACAACGGAGCTCTACGATCTCAATCTTGGCTACGCCACCGAGGAAAGCCTCGCCGCAGCAGCAGCGTTTGAGGGCAAGCTCGTCCGGCGCGGCGATCTGCTGGTCAACTATGTGAAGGCCCCCTTCACTGCCAGGGTAGATCAGGTCTTCGAGCAGGACAAACAGCTTCACGCTCTGCTTGTCAACTACGAGGACAGCTACATTGAGTTCCAGCTCCCTCAGGAGAATTTGAAAAACGTCAAGCTGGGCGACCGCCTCAGTTTTTCATACAACGGTGATCGCTTTGAAGGGGAGGTCTTCTACCTCTCCCAGTTTGTCAGCAACGGAACCGTAACCACGCGCCTCCACTATGAGGATCCGGAATGCAATCTGCTCCTCAATTCCAAGGTCACGGTCACGGTGGTCGTCGAAACCCTCAAGGACGTGATTGCAATTCCAAAACGTCTGGTCAGGATTGGGCTCGACGGCAGCACAACAGTCAATATTCAGAAGGGCGAAGAAACGGAGTCTGTCGATGTGCTGTGCGGCAAATCCATTGACGACAAAACCATTGTTATTGAATCCGGCCTCTACGATGGCGCAATCCTCGTCGAAGAGTTAGATCAGGGCGAGCTTCCAGAGAGGGAACTCCCTTCTGACGGAGAAAATGCACCATGAAGCAGTTAAATATGCGCAGCGAGCAGCAGGAGGTCGTCCGCCTCAGGCAGATTTTCAAGAGCTACGACGGCAGGCACAATGTACTCAACGGCATAGACCTGAGCCTGCGTCGGGGCGAGCTTGTGGGCGTTTTGGGCAAATCCGGTTGCGGCAAGAGCACGCTGATGAACGTCCTCGGCTTGATTGACAGCTTTGACTCCGGCGAATACGAATTTCTCGGGAAGAAGCTCCGGAAAAAGGATCACGCCAAAATCCGCGGACTCTGCATCGGCTTCGTCTTTCAGCTTTTCCATCTGATCCCCGGTCTGACAGTCCGGCAGAATCTGCAGGTTCCCTTCCTCTACAAAGCAGATGCCTCGGCAAGAAGAAATTACTTTTCGCGGGAACGGGAACTTCTGGAGCGCTTCCGGATTGAGGCCCTTGCAGAGCAGAAAATTGACCTTCTCTCCGGCGGCGAGAAGCAGCGTGTAGCCCTTGCCCGAGCCATGATTCTAAATCCGCCTCTGCTGATTGCCGATGAGCCGACCGGTGCGCTGGACAGCTCGAACACAGAAATTGTGATTGATGCGCTTGTAGATTACGCGAGGGAGCACAGTGTCATCCTGGTCACGCACAGCCTTGAAGTCGCCGCCCGGGTCGATCGGGTGCTGACGATGGCGGAGGGGGTATTGACAGATGCTCAAATGTAACAAGATGCTCTGGAAGCTCCGCGAAGTCCTTTCACAGCTCACGGCAAACAAGCTGCGCTTCAGCCTGACAGTTATCGGAATTGCCATCGGGACGATGCTCTACTTCCTGTTTTCCGTTCTGTCATATTCCTTCATTGAGTCCTCCTACGACCGCTATGAGAGCTTTGCGGACAATACGCTTCTCGTCTATGGCGAGCTCTCCCGAGAGGTCGCTGCACGGGTCGATGATTTTTTCGGTGCTCTGCCCTCCACCAGTTTCTATCAGAGCGACAGCGCCGGCGCAGAAGTTCTCTGTTTCTCGGTTCGTGATTTCACGGTTTCCGCCGCTGTCTCACTGACCTGTACGGATACCCCCTGCACTGCCGTGGCCGTACAGGGAGATGGAAGCGCCATGATGAACCGGGCGCGAATCGTTGCCGGACGCGACTTTGATCCGGAGGATTTTCAAGGCAGCAGACGTGTGGTGGTGATCCCGGAGATTGCCGCGAGTCTGCTCTATCCCGGAGAGGATCCCATTGGGAAAAAGCTTCCGCTTGTCGTCGGCGGCACGGAAACGCTTATCAAGACGGACTACACTGTTGTCGGGGTATATTCCAACACCCCCGCCGATATAAAGGCCGTCCGCCGGATTGCTCAGGCAAAGCCGGAGGACAATGTGAATATTTCCTTCCGGCTCTATGCCCCTCTCTCGGCGCTGAGCAAAGGCGAGCGTACAGACTGCGTCCGAACCGCCAGCGTATACTATTCGGAGGACATCGACACTCTCTACAGCCGCGCCTCCTCCTTTTTCGAGGGCTATTCCTCTGTGAGCCTCTTTACAAAGCATTCCTATTTCCGCATGGTAGATGAAATCAACCGCACCGCGAACAGCTTTCTGGTCATTGTAATGGCAGTAATCGTGCTCATTTCCGGCATCAGCATTTCCAACAGCATGGTCTTCTCGGTCAGAGAACGCATCCCGGAAATCGGCATCCGCAAGACCTTCGGCGCCGACGGCTGCGACATTGTGAACCGCTTCGTTCTGGAGGGTAGCATTACGGCGCTGGTCGGAGTGCTGTTCGCAGTGTTGACTGCCCTGCTGATCCTGCTCGGCGTGAAATATTACACGGATTCGCAACTCGTTCCCCTGTTCACCGTCCACTTTTCATGGGTCATTCTGGTTAAGACCTTCTGCTTTGCCCTGCTGGAGGGCGTCGTCAGCAGCATTGTTCCGGCCATCTATGCTGCAAAGATCCAGATTGCAGATGCGGTCAGATTCGACTGATGTGCGTCTTCCATCATTCTGTTTTATGGGATCAATTCAAAATCCCGGAGATCCGCCACGGATTTCCGGGATTTTTGATATGTCGATGATTTGGCGCTTGCGGCGCCGGAGGCTGTCACCGGGCTGCTCGCCTGCGCGGCATTGGCGTTCGTGTCGAATGCCGGGAAAAGCGGCCTCATTGAAAGAGCAGCAGGTTTTGCGCGTCTGTACCGCGCCGTCTGAGGCCGGATTGCAGCCGTCAGCTTCCGCCGCGCCTCAGCTCAGCATTTCCAGCACAGTGAGGCTCATATGGGAATCTGCAACGGCAATCAGTATACAAATCAACAGGGACGCCGCCGTGGCAAGTATGAGAGCCCTGGTCAGCCTGGCCTGACGCCGGTCTTCGGCTTTTTCAAGGATCGCACAGGCGACCAGCGCAGCCGGAAGATACAGCAGCATCAGGTAGTCTCCGGTATAACGCCAGAGAATGCCCGCCATCTCCGTATCGGCCATGACGACCAGCACGGCCAGTGCCAGCGGCAGCCAGAAAAACAGCCGGAGCTTTTTCTCCCGCAGGGTTCCGCGGACACGGCGGACTGCAAACAGCAGCCACAGGAAGGGGAAGGTCGCCAGCGCGCCGCCGAACATCTTTTCATGGATGGTCTTCCCCAGATAGTTCGCCGAAAACGGAACTGCGTACCAGAAGGGAAATTTCGGCCGGATGTTCGGCAAGGCAAAGAGATAGGAAAACAGTCCGTCCGGCAGGCGGGCAAGCTTGAGCCCCCGCCGCGTCATATCGTTGGTGGTCAGGTTGTAGTTTGCGCCAAAGTCAAAGGGCGAGCCAAAGCGGATGTAATTGTAGTACATCAGCGGAATTGCCACGGCGAGGTAGGGCAGCGAAAACAGGAGCATTCTGCGCAGCGTAACCCGGCGGCGAGACTCGGAGCGCATCAGAGGCAGGAAAATCGGCAGAGCCAGGGCCGTAAAGACCAGGAACTGCGGTCTGCATCCGGCAACCAGCGCCGCAAAAAGAGAACCCAGGACGATGCGCCAGCCGATCTCCGTCGAGCTCGGCGTCGCAGACAGCGGGACAAAACACAGCAAATCCGGATCTGTCGGCGCTGCATGACGGCCCAACAGGATTTCCCAGCGTTCTGCCGCTGAGATCCAGAGCGCCAGTGCCAGCAGCGCAAAGGCCAGCCCATAGGCAATCGGAACGGTATAGAAGCTGGGAGACATGGCAAAGGTCAGAACGCCCGTACAGTTGCCCAGCAGCACAGACAAGGCCAGATAGGCCGCAAAGGGCAGTTTGGGAAAATAGCGGCGGACCAGCGCCCGCAGGCAAAAAAAAGCTCCGATCAGGATCAGGCTATACGCGATCCACGCAACGAACGCCGTGGAAAGGTCCATCCCCATCAGCAGATAAAAGGGCAGATAGGTCAGCAGCACCGGCACAACGCCAAAGTAGACGTACAAATGCCCACGATAGAAGGCCATATCCCAAACCTCGTTCCGCTTTCCTTGAAGCACATTGTCACGTGCTCCCGTATCGTAGGGATTCTCCATCTCCGAGAGCCTTCGCATGGTTTCCGCCTGCTCCGGTGTGTCGATCCAGGTCCTCCCCTCGCTCAGGGCCTGTGCAAGCCTCTGGTACTGGGAGTGATGCACCCATGCCGGATAAAACATACTGCCATTGCTGGCCTCCATGCAGAAGATCAGCAGGATATTCACAATGAGTATCCCGGCCACGCTCCGCGCCTTGAGCCTGGAATCCCGGTTCCAAATACGGTTGTCCTGCAAGCGGGGAGAATGCCGCAGCAGCCAGCCCAGCGCCATCAGCAGGAACACAATGAATAAGCGCAGCGGGGAAACCCGAAACGGAACATTTCCGTTGATTTCGGCAGCCACCAGCCGGTACGTCTTGCAGCTGGCTTCCGTTTGCACTGCCACTTCAAGATCGTGAACTTTTCCATAGCTGTTGGGCTGTAGATAGCAGGTCACGGAATCCGCTGTGGAATACTCCACCGAGCCGGCAGTATAGGGATATGCGTTCCCTTCGTCCGAATATCGGATTTGAAGGGTCTTGGCATAGCGGGAGGGCTGCCCGTCCCCGCCAAAAAGCTCAACGGCAATATGGAACCGCTGTATTTCCTGATTCACCCCGCAAAAGCGCAGGGTAATTTTCTTATCCGTCTCAAGATTGCCCGTAATCTCCGGCGCAGGCAAAGGCGTCCAGCTCTTTCCGAGACTTGTCAGCGCGCTGAAATTAAAGACAAAAATCTCAATCATCAGCGCGATTGCAAGAGGGATCAATACGGCATAGAGCTTTTGCTTACGCATCCTTGCTTTCAGCAAGCTTGCGCTTGCAGTCCTCCGAGAGGGCGATCAGTCTGGCCTCGAAGTCCTGGCGATCCTTTTGCCGCATGGTATGCAGAATCAGTCCGGCAAACAGCGACTGAAGCCCTGCCACAGCTGCAAAGCCGCAGGCAATCAGGGTGGGGAAGCGCCGCACCAGTCCTGTATGGATGTATGACACCAGCACAGGGACTACGAAGCCGATTGCAAGGACAAACAGGATTCCTGCAATCAGGCCAAAGTAGCCCAGCGGCTTGTAGCTTCGGAACAGTCGTCCCACAGTACGCAAGACACGGAAGCCGTCGGAATAAGTGTTCAGCTTGGAGACACTGCCCTCCGTCCGGTCCCGGTAGTCAATGACCACATTCTCCACGTACATATTTTTGTCAATGGCATGAATGGTCATTTCCGTTTCGATTTCAAAGCCCTTGGAAAGCACGGGGAAGCTCTTGACAAATTGATAGTTAAAGGCGCGGTATCCGGTCATTACGTCCTTGATGTCGCTGTGAAAAATCGCGTTGATAGAGCTGCGGACCAAGCTGTTGCCGAAGTTGTGAAACGGTCGTTTGTTTTCCGTAAAATAGGTTGAGGAGAGGCGGTCCCCCACCACCATATCCGCCTGCTTTTCCAGCACCGGGGCAATCAGCTGCGGCGCGCATTCGGCCGGATAGGTATCGTCCCCGTCCACCATCACATAGCACTCGGCGTCGATCTCCCGGAACATCCGGCGGATTACGTTGCCCTTTCCCTGCCGGAATTCGTGGCGCACAATGGCGCCGGCCGCCTTGGCCAGCTCCGCCGTTCCGTCGGTGGAGTTATTGTCATAAACGTAGACCTTGCAGCCGGGCAACACCCGCAGAAAGTCCTTGACGACCTTTTCCACGGTTTTTGCCTCGTTATAGCAAGGAACCAGTACTGCAATTCGATCCATGTCATCCTCCATTTATCTGTCTTATTAAAGGCCCTGCGCCAGATCGGACACATTCGGCCGAGACCACACAACGGGCGGAAGCACCCCCGGCGGGGAGCCTCCACCCATGTTGCAGGCGCTTCTGTATTATTCTGCAAATATCTTTTTCAGCCGGACAAAGGCAGGCAGGCCGTTTTCCTTGGCTTGCCTGGTTTCGCCCTGAATCAGCGGCAGGCAATAGTTGATGAAGTCCCGGGTCACGCCGTTGTGTTCGGGGGTGATCCATTCCACAGGGACCTTTTGCTCAGCGTTGGCAACGTCGGCCAGATCAAACAGGACATATTCGCACTGATAGCCCTTGCTGCGGTCGCACTTAAAGCCCACCATCTTGCCGCTGACACCCGCCAGCGCAGACTCCACGGCAATTTTGCCGGAGTTGAAGCTCTCTTCAATGTCGGTAGCGGAGGCACAGTGGGAAGCGCAGCGCTGGAGCAGACTCAGCTCAATGCCGCGAACCTTGGCGCCGGTGGCTTCCTTTACCACAGCGGCCAGACGGGCTGCCAGACCGCCCAGCTGCGCATGACCGAAGCCGTCGGTGCCGGAGGTCTTTGCCTCGGAAACAAAGGAGCCGTCGGCATAGTGGACGCCCTCGGAGACCGCCACCAGGCAGTTCTTTTTCTCTGCGTAGACCCGCTTGACATCCGCCAGGAATTTGTCCATGTCAAAGTCCACCTCAGGCAGATAGATCAGGTCGGGGCCGTCGCCCATTTCGCCGGCCAGAGCGGCAGCGCCGGTCAGCCAGCCCGCATGGCGACCCATGCACTCAATGATGGTAATCATGCCCACGTCGTAAACGTGGCAGTCGCGGCTGACCTCCATGAAGGAGGTGGCAATGTACTTGGCTGCGGAGGCAAAGCCGGGGCAGTGGTCGGTGCCGAAGAGGTCGTTGTCGATGGTCTTGGGCACTCCGAACACACGGCACTCATAGCCGACCTTGGCGCAGTAGCGGCTGATCTTGTTGCAGGTGTCCATCGAATCGTTGCCGCCGTTATAGAAGAAATAGCGGACGTTGTACTTCTTGAAAATCTCCAGAATCCGCTTGAAATCCGTGTCGTCCGCCTCGGGATCCGAAATCTTGTAACGGCAGGAGCCCAGCGCGGAGGAGGGCGTGTAGAGCATCTTCTCCAGTTCCTTGGGATCCTCCTTATCCATAATCATCAGCCGGTCGTTGAGTACACCCTTGATGCCGTGGTTGGCACCGTAGACGGTGGTGATGGCTTCACTCTCCAGGGCAGTCTTGATCACGCCGTAGGCGGAAGCGTTGATAACGGCGGAGGGACCGCCAGACTGTCCAATAATGGCTGCGCCGATCAGGGGCTTGTTGGTCATAAGATGATACCTCCAAACAATTATTGCAGGCGGGTACTTGGAACGCCTCGCATACACAATCAATCTACCATTATTTTGGGGTGTTGTCAATCCTAAAAACTGTTTTCCGCCTCCCGGATAAAAAAAAATACACCTGAAATGTACGATATCCCTTTACAGAATGCTTTTTTTGCGATAAAATATGCAAAAGGCATCTTTCCTCTTTACTGACAGACTGGAGGTATTTCCATGGATTATAGATCGCAACAGGAGCAGCACGCCCGCAGCAGACGTCGCTGGACATTTATCGGGCTGATGCTGCTGGTTTGCGGCGTCGGCACTCCCATCGGCGTTGGGGTGCTCATCGCCAACAAAATGGACATTCTGCCTGACATCGGCGGGAAATTGGACGTTCAGAAATCCGTCGAAGAGTTGAGCTCCGAGGTCCACAACAGAGCAGTCAACCGCCCCGTGACCGTGGTGCCGAAGCAGGCACGCCACGTCAACGGTATGCCCCAACACGGCGGGCTGATCGCCGCCATTGGCGCAATCATTGCCGCCTTCAGCGCACTGATCGGGCTGGCCGGTCTGGCCCAATTCCTCACCGAAGGACATGAGTTTTTGGATCTGTTTATGTCGCTGTTCTTCCTGAGCGGCGCTGCGGGCGGCGCAATGCTGGCAGTTTTCGGAAGGCTGCGCCGCAGCAAAAAGGCCCGCTTTGAAGCTTATCTCAAGCTAATCGGCGACAAGCAGGCTGTCCCCATCCACTATCTGGCGGACGTCCTGGGCATCAACTACAAAAAGGTCATCAAGGATCTGCGGGAAATGATCTCCCGGGGCATTCTTCACCCTGCCTGGCTGGATCTCAAGACCTATCGCCTGATGCTGACCGAGTACACCGAATCCCAGGCAATTCATCCCGAGGAAAAGAAGGAAGAAGCCGTTTCCCGCAACGACCGCATTCTGCGGCAGATCCGGGCTGATAACGACCTGATTGCAGACCGGGAGGTTTCCGCAAAAATCGACCGGATCGAGGATTTGACCCGAAAGATTTTTGCCATTCTCGACCAGCGACCTGAGAAGGAAGCCCAGCTCTACAACTTTATGAACTACTATCTGCCCACCACCCTCAAAGCCCTGGAGAGCTACGCCCGTCTGGAGGCTCAAGGTCTTGAAACCGCTGCCATCCGGGAGGCCAAGCAGAAGATCAATTCCGCTCTGGACGAGCTGGCGGAGGGCTATGAAAAGCAACTGGACAAGCTTTTTGAGGACGACGTGGTGGACATCACCGCCGACATCGACGTAATGCGAAAAATGCTGCAAAAGGACGGCCTGCAGGAGGACGAGATTCTCTCTACCGTTTCCGCCGTCGCAAAGGAAATGAAATGAAGCTTCTGCCCTCTGACTGGGACGCCCTGCTGGGCCATCCCTTTGAACGGGCCGCCGCCCGCGTCCCTCTGCAGGCGGCGCAGGCCGCCGCTCTGCTGGAAACTGTCTATCCGCCTCGGGAGGACTGGTTTGCCGCCTTCCGTCTGACCCCGCCGGAGCGGGTTCGGGTTGTGATTCTGGGACAGGACCCCTATCACGAGGCAGGACAGGCCATGGGGCTTGCCTTCTCCGTCCGCCGGGGAATCAAGCTGCCCCCCTCCCTGCGGAATATCTTCCGGGAGCTGGAATCAGATCTCGGCTGTCCCCCACCGGGGCACGGGGATCTGTCTTTTTGGGCCGAACAGGGAGTTCTGCTGCTGAACACTGTGCTGACAGTTGCCGCCGGACGGGCCAACAGCCACAAAGCCCTGGGTTGGCAATCCCTCACCACGGAGGTTGTTGCTGCCGCCGCGTCCCTGCCGCAGCCTGTGGCCTTCCTGCTCTGGGGCGCTCCCGCACAAAAAACTTATGAGCAGGCCGTATCCCGCAGAGCTCCCCTGCCGGGCGCTGCGCCCGGCCCACGCCTGATTCTGAGCGCTCCCCATCCCAGCCCCCTGTCTGCCTATCGCGGTTTTTTCGGCAGTCGCCCCTTTTCCCGGGTCAATACATTTCTGACTGCTCACGGAGAAGCTCCCATCGACTGGAGCAGCTCCGATAAAATATAGAGCAAGCTTAAAAAGAAGAAAAAAAGGAGAAAGCTATGAAACAAACAACTCTTCGCAAATACGCCAATCTGATTGCACGGGTCGGCGTCAACATCCAGAAAGGCCAGGAGGTCATTATCAACTGCGGCCTGGATCAGCCCAAATTTGTGGAGCTGCTGGTGGACGAGTGCTACAAGGCCGGCGCAAAAAAGGTCACGGTGGAATTCAACTATCAGCCTCTGACAAAGCTGCATGTGCGTCACCGCAGCGTTACCACCATGTCCAAGGTGGAAGAGTGGGAAAAGGCCCGGATGCAGCACTATGTGGACATTCTGCCCTGCCGCATCTACCTCAGCTCCGATGACCCAGACGGTCTGAAGGGTATTAATCAGGAGAAAATGGCAAAGGCCAACCAGAAACGCTTCCCCATCATCAAGCCCTATCGGGAAGCAATGGACAACAAATATCAGTGGTGCATCGCCGCTGTTCCCGGCGCTGCCTGGGCCAAGAAACTCTTCCCCGAGCTGCCCAGGGGCAGAGCCATTGAAAAGCTGTGGGAGGCCATTCTCTTTACCTCCCGCGTGACTGAGGACCCCGTGGCGGCCTGGGAGACCCACAACAAGGACCTGCTTGCACGCTGCAAGTATCTCAACAGTCTGGGCATTGCCGAGCTGCGCTACAAGGGCGACAACGGCACTGACTTCACCGTGGGCATGATCGCCGAAGGTAAGTTCTGCGGCGGCGGCGACACCAGCCTGCAGGGCGTCTACTTCAACCCCAATATCCCCACTGAGGAGTGCTTCATCTCCCCCATGCGGGGGAAGGCCGAGGGCATTGTCTACGCCACCAAGCCTCTGTCCTATCAGGGTCAGCTCATTGAAAACTTCTCCATTCGCTTCGAGAACGGCAAGGCCGTGGAGGTCCACGCCGAGCGCAACGAGGAGCTGTTGAAAAAAATGATTTCCATGGACGAAGGCGCCGCTTATCTGGGCGAGTGCGCTCTGGTTCCGGTGGATTCCCCCATCTCCGAATCCGGCTTGCTGTTCTACGAAACCCTCTTCGATGAAAACGCTGCCTGCCACCTGGCAATGGGCAGAGGCTTTGCTGATACCATCAACGACTTCGAGCACAAGAGCCTTGAGGAGTGCCGCAAGCTGGGTATCAACGATTCCATGATTCACGTCGATTTTATGATCGGCTACGAGGGTCTGGACATCGACGCCGTCACCCGCGACGGCAAAACCGTTCCCATCTTCCGCAAAGGCAAGTGGGCCTTCTAATTATCAGACGACCGGTATAGGAAAACAGGCAGTCGGAGATCAACGCTCCGATTGCCTGTTTCCTTATGCCGATTGCCTGAGTTTATTCTCCCTTAGGCTTCCGGTTATGATAATACCTGCGGTGGTTATTCTTCTTTGCAGCATCGGGCCTGGCGCCGGACTGCTCCTCCTGTCGCTTCTCGGGGGCGGGGCGACGGGGCTGGGGCTCGGCATGGGGAAGCTTCAGT
>JAGAEW010000054.1 GCA_017612935.1 Oscillospiraceae bacterium | reverse complement strand
GAAATTTCAATCCACCCGCCCCGTGGGGGGCGGGACCGTCGGCTTGTGTGTTGACTTGCGCATCGTTCTGACAAATACAGCCCATCCTCTCCATGCAGGGGCACCCCGGACGGATCCGCGCGAAATTCAACCACGTCGCAAGCGCCGATAAGCCCAAGCCTCGGCGAGGCAAGCCGCATACCGCGTACAATCATCAGATTCCCCCGCCGCTCTCGCACCGAGGCGTCGTGCGCCTTCCGGTGGAGGGCATCGCCCTCCACCGTCCGGACATTTTCCGCCCATTGGCTTTCAATGTGAATCAAGGCCCACTGCCGCCGACAGAATCGAAAATGCTGAATCCCGGAAATCAGGAGGTAGTCATCCTCGGCAAACACAATGGACGCCCTCTGGAATCTCTCCGATTTCGATCTCGTAATCCGCAAACTTGCGGGGAAGCTCGACACCTTCCTTTCTGCTTACCTTTACGGCATCGAATAGCTGGTGAGCCGGCGCATTGCCAAGCTCCGTGTCGTGTTTGAAAATAATCAGCTTGCGAACCGCCATCTTTCCACGGGCGGCGGAATGATCATGCTCGAACATATTCAGGATTGCTTCCCACAAAAGCTCCAAATCTGCTTTGGAAAAACCGGTTGTCTTTTTCGCAAGGTTGGCGGAAATGTATCCTTCCGACCGATAGAGGCCGTAAGGAACCACATACTTCCTGCCCATTTCCGTGCCTTTTTTATCGGCATCTGCTTCCGTCGTAATTGCAACGCGGGTAATTGTGACCTCCTGAGGCATGATCGGATCAACGCTGCGTGCAAAGCCAAGCTGGACAGGGCCGCGTACCTGACCACAGTTCAGCGCGCCTTTGACAAAGGTTGTCATCACGGCACCAAAGGTGCGAATATCATAAAAATTCTGACACATGAAGTCCCGGAGCTTTCGATCCAGGTCCGTGTCCTTTTTCTTCTCCTCCTTAAGCTTATCCGCCTTGACTCCAAGATACTCGCAGGCTTCATTATCCGAGCGGTTCAGCGGCACACCATCCTTGATGTAAATGCGCCAGCCGGGCTCGTTCTCCTTCACAAGCTCTACATAATTTCGGATCTTGCGCTTTAGGCAGACATCCGTTACAATCCCATATCCGGTTTCCGGATCCACCCGGGGCATATTACCGGAATCAGGGTCACCGTTGGGGTTTCCGTTCTCCACATCGAACAGGAGTACAAATTCATAACGATTCTTGATAGCTTCCATAGTTAATCTCCCTTCTTTTGGTAGCGCTTTTGTGTTTGATGATAGTAGCCAAGCTGGAAAGAACCTTGCTCCGGAAGGACCAGTCGATCCGGCAGACGTTCAGGCAACTTCTCTGTAATTGCCAGTCTCTGCTGGTCAAGCCAGATTCTCTTTCCGGGCTCTAACTTACGGAGATGCTTTTCAGCCAGATTGTTCAGGATCGCAAAAATGCGGGCTGGAGTCGCTGCCGCAGAATTGAAATACTTGTCGCGGATCGTAGCGTTAATGCCCGGATTTGCGTTTTCCTGAATCAACTCCAGAATAGAAAAAAGCCTTCCGAGATTATACGGAATATTCGTGGATGACTCGTTCAGCGCCACTTGTAATACCTCCTCTGGACATTTGTCCGTTTTGTTCCTGCTGTAGTACGCTTTGATGATTGCCGCCTTTCGATAATTAACCTCTCTTTCCGCCCGAATGCGCAGCTCCACTGCGTTCAGCAGCGTTGCGGGGTACGGCGATCCTGTCAGAATTGAGCGCAGCAGCTCGCCCGCAAGCTGGGGAGACGCAGCTTTGTTTTTGGAATTCGGATTTACAGTCTCCTCTAACAACCATTTGAGCGGAATCGAGTTAAACTTTTCAAAGGACGGCTTCACAATTTGCAGGCGTTCGTGATGCGCATTAACGTTCTGCATAAATGCGCCGAAGCTGTTTTGCAGGAAAAACCGCACAGATAGTCTTGCTGCGTTTGGGGCAATTCCCAGAATATAAAATCGCATTTTAGGATCCAACTTTGTCTCATCCCATTCGATTTTTCTGCCCTTGGAAAGCTGCGCCACTGCAGACCAGATATCATTTTCTGTGACATTCTGGCTTCCGCCCATCATCAGCTCAAAAGAAAGCTCCTGATAAGCCGGTTCCCCGCTCTCCGCCCAGCAAAGAACCCTGGTATCTCCGATGTAGACTTGATTGCTCCAATCTGCAATCAAATAATTCAACGCAGTGGTATAAGCAAAGGCAGCATATGCCCCAATGGGAGCGTTATAATTTTGTTCCCGATCATATGACTCGAAAGCCTGTGCATTAAAGGAAATCAGCGCAGCTCCACTGGATTGGGCACCCTTAATGCCTTTAATCGCAGAGTGAATTGGCGGGATCATCGTCTCCTCTCCTGTGACAAGGCAGCGCATGGCGATCCCGTCTTCCTCGCTGTCATAGTGCTGCTGCCAGGCTTTTTGAACCTTTGGATCCGCTGATACAGGTTCCTCGTCATAATAAAAGAGCAGATTACAACCGCTGGTCAGATCTTGCCAGAACGGGGCAGTTTCCGAATCAGTCACACCTTGCTCCGGTGTCCATTGGTCAAAAAAGCGGCAAATTGCCTGAGCGGCTTCCGATTCAATTGTCCCAAGAATCGACTGGTGCAGCGCTTTACTTGCCGCAAAGCATTCCGCCGCACGATCCACGTTCCCCTTCTGATCCGCTCCGAAAATATACCCGGAGGTGTCGCACAAAAAGTTCGCTTTAACGCCGGAGGAGCGCTTGAACGGCAGCGGTACGCTGAAAACTTGGGGAATCCATTTCCCATTTTTACCGTTCTCTGGTTCCCGCAGAAGAGAAAATACCTGAAGTATGGTTCCGTCTGCATTCAGCTCAATGGCATAGCTGACCTTTGCGGATCCCCAACCGGGACGGGCTACACGCTCTTGTTCCGCGAGTCGCTCATAATAGGATGTCAATGCTTGCAAAATCATCGGAACACCTCCCTGCTTGCTGGAGCCGGCACTTCCATAATTCCGTTTTTCAAATTTGCACGGAAAAACATGGGCCGGATATCGGAACTGTCTGAATAGTCTATATCGAATAGCATCAGGCCGAGTTCCCGATCTTCATGGATTGTTGGTATGGTCTTTCCCGTCCACCGGCAAAACTTTGCTGGAAATTCTCTGGTTCCGAAACAGGGTTGATGAAAGCACTGACCTTTGTCCAGCCTTCGCGTTATCATATCCTGGAATTTTCCAGGGTTGTCAGACGGGGTTGCATTGCCGGTCATCTCGAAATGCGCTTCTATGACATAATGAACATCTCGCAACACCATTGCGGCCCGTTGCTGAATGTCCTCCGAAGTATAGAGGCACAATTCGCCCTTTCCGCTACCCATCACCGTCCGCACTTTTGATCCGGAAACCTTGCTTTTGCACTCGTTCCTCCGAATATTGGTGAATTGAATTGGGGCAAGCACATAGATTCGATCTATTTGCCACCGCATACCCGGATGCCAGAAGATGGCATCTAAGATTCCTCGGGCAGCGGACGGCGTCATGACTTCATAGCTCACCCGCTCAACCTTCAGTTCCGGTCGGGAAAAGCAACCGTAATCACCCCAAACTTCCATCAATACAGGCATAAATCTCACCTTCCTTTCTTAGATGAAATAATGATCTATATCCGCTTCAGCGTCCGGCTGCAGTCCGAACGCCGGATCATACAAGGATTTGTCGTTCAAAATGGCACTTTCAGGGCAAAGAATCTCAACAGCTCCGCGCTGCTGTAGATTTTGAAGCTGGTATTGATAAACATTAACGCTGAACTGTCCCAGTTTTCGAAACAGGTTTCTGGACAGCGACTTGCTTCGAAGCTGCACAATCAGTTCTTTGTTCTCCTCCGTTGGAATGTAAACTGTAATTGTAGGGCTGTCAATCAGGCAAAACGCTTTTGCAAGCTGCGCAAACGGAAACGCGCACCCGTTGAGCCCACTGCGAAAGGAGTCGAGTATATGCTTCTGATCTAAAGCATCCGAGCCTTTCAGCTTCCGAAGAAATTTGAAGTACTCCGAAATAGCCTCTGGCGTATCAATTCTGTCGTATTTCTTCGTCGTTCGCTTCGTTGCATCCACGTTTTGTTGGAATAATTTCGGCACGCCTTCTGGCAATGAAAAGACTGTGACAATACTCTCTTGTGCCGAATTTTTTCCTTCTCGGTTGCAGCGTCCAGCAGTTTGCAGGATGGAGTCCAGTCCTGTCAGTTCTCGGAAAGCTTTTGGAAAATCCACGTCCACGCCAGCCTCGATCAGGCTGGTGGATACAACCCGGCATGGCAGATCATGATCCAACCGTTGCCGTATTTCTTTGAGTACCCGCTTACGATCCGCCGGGCACTGCAGTGTGGTCAGGCAATAGCGGCCTTCTTCAGGAAGTAATCTCATGAGGGCAAGGGCAGCTTTTCTCAGATTGACCACGCAGAGTACCTGCGTGTGCATTGAAAGCTCCTGCCCCAACGCTTCAAGATCAAGCTGACCCGCCGAAAAAAAGCTCGTCCTACGAAGGGCCGTAAATAACGCATCCGGGTTGGGGCATATTTCTGTCGGCGTTAAGCCATATTCCGAAAAATAATTATCTAGCGCTGGCTGCGTCGCGGTACAAAGCAAAGCTGTTATGTTATAATGCCGAATCAGTTCAGCAATTGCGAAAACACAGGGGGTTAAATACGGAAGTGGTATCATCTGCGCTTCGTCAAAGACAACCACGGCGTTTGCGATATTGTGGAGTTTTCGGCATTTAGAACTTCTGTTGGCGTAAAGCGATTCAAAAAACTGCACTGCCGTCGTAACGACAATCGGCATATCCCAGTTTTCTGTAGCCAGAGCCAATTTTTGATCTTCTTCTGTATCGTCGAACAAAACCCCACTGTGGTGCTCTAACACATTTTCTCTGCCCAGCACCTCCCTGAAGACTTCTGCTGTCTGATCAATAATAGAGGTATAAGGGACCACATAAATGACACGGTTCATTCCATGGCAAACCCCATGGCGAAGCGCAAAGGCCAGAGAAGCAAGCGTTTTTCCTCCGCCAGTTGGTACCGTGAGCGTGTATAATCCTCTCGGTCCTTCTCCGTTCTTTCGGCAAGCATCGAGCACACCGCAGCGCAGTTTGTTCAAAGCGCCTTCCGGCGGATAGAATTGCTGCGTGTGTGTGGTTAACCGTTCTTCTAATATCTTCAAATCGCAGGGAGAAGCTCGGCTAATCGTTGGATTCATAAACCGTTCCGTGTCCAAGTAATCTGCGTCTACCAGACAGGAGTACAGCATTCTAGTGTTTTGTTAAATCTAAATCTTGTATAAATCAGAATGTAGTGCTATAATAACCTCAGATGAAAATAGGGGGTTATTATATGCCGTCGTTCAAATAT
>JAGAEW010000053.1 GCA_017612935.1 Oscillospiraceae bacterium | reverse complement strand
TCCCCTGGGACGTCTGCTGCCCCGGGGACTGGAGACCGAGGATCTGCTGGTTCTTGCCGTTCTGCTGCTGGCGATGAAGCAGGACGGTGCGGCCGGGACGGAGCTGCTGATTGCCGCGGCCCTGTATTTGTTCCTGTGACGCACAGCGCCCGCCGGAGTTCCCGGCGGGCGCTGAAGCGCTATGAAGGAAGCCCTCAAGCATGTGGAGCCCAGATCCGCTACCTGCCTCCCGAAAAGCCCGGGGAAAGCGTTTTACACTGCGTTCCGGGGCTCGGAGCCCGCACAAGGCAGAGCTTGCGGGCCTTGAGGCAGAGCGGACAGTGGGGCATAGTCGGAGCCCGCTCCAACAAAATCAAGCATATGCCCGGACAAGCGGATTAAGCGTGAAAATCCGCAGGCCTTTCGGCCAATTTTCCAAAGTGCCACAAAATTCCCCGGGCAATCCGTTCACAGGCGTTCCCGTCCCCGTAGGGATTGACCGCATGGGCCATGGTCTGGTAGACGTTCCGATCCGTCAGGAGCTCCTCAGCCAGAGAGAGGATCTCGTCCCTGCGAACCCCGGCCAGCTTGACCGTACCGGCCTCAACTGCCTCGGGGCGTTCTGTCTCCCGCCGCAGAACCAGGACAGGCTTGCCCAGGGCGGGAGCCTCCTCCTGCAGGCCGCCGGAATCCGTCATTATGAAATCACAGCGGGCCATGAGATTGTGCATATTCTCTACGTCGATGGGGTCAATGAGATGAACCCGCGGGACCTCCTTCAAAATGCCGAAGGCGCACTCCCGCACCACAGGGCTCAAATGAACCGGATAGACCACTTCGATCTCCTCATGCCGAAGCGCCAGCGTCCGGATGGCCTCCATAATTTCCCGCATTGGCTCGCCGTAGTTTTCCCGCCGATGACAGGTGACGGCAATCACCCGGCGCTTTTGGAAATCCAGCCGGTTCAGAGCGGGAACTGAGAAGACAAAGTCCTTCCGGACGGTGGTTTTCATTGCGTCGATCACAGTGTTTCCTGTGATGAACTTGGT
This sequence comes from Oscillospiraceae bacterium, assembly GCA_017612935.1. Taxonomy (GTDB): domain Bacteria; phylum Bacillota; class Clostridia; order Oscillospirales; family Oscillospiraceae; genus JAFRPC01. The sequence goes on along the minus strand of JAGAEW010000053.1, from coordinate 7,513 downwards.
GCCGGCCACTGCCTCCCGCTCCAGATTCCGCAGATTGTTGACGGTGGGGCAGAAGTGCAGATCGGCAATGCTGCCCACAAGCTTGCGGTTCATTTCCTCAGGATAAGGGGAGTATTTATCTCCCGTCCGCAGACCCGCTTCTACATGGCCCACGGGAACCTTGTGATAAAAGGCCGCCAGGGCCCCGGCAAAGGTGGTGGAGGTGTCGCCGTGAACCAGAATCAGGTCGGGTTTGGCCTGCTCAATCACCTCGTCCATGCCCAGCAGCGCCCGGCTGGTGATGGAGGAAAGGGTTTGCCGCGCCTGCATGATGTTCAGATCGTAGTCTCCCCGCAACTGAAAGATGTCCATGACGGAATCCAGCATTTCCCGGTGCTGCCCCGTCAGACAGCAAAGACTCTCAAATTCCGGCTTTGCAGCCAGATGCTTCACCAGGGGGGCCATTTTAATGGCCTCGGGGCGGGTTCCAAACACGGAAAGCACTTTAATTTTATCCATTTTTTTTCTCCATTTCAGTGTTCACAGCGGGATGGCGCGCCCCTTCGGGATCCTCCTGCAGGGCGGGGGCAGCCGATTCCTTTCCGCTGCAATCGCAGCCTGCAGGTCTGGAGCCGTCTTGAAGCTCGGGGGGAATGGATCCGTGCTTCACATGATGCCAGAAATTGGCCCGGGGCATGCCGTTCATAATCACGTTCATGCCGATCGCTCCCACCACAAAGAAGGAGCCCAGCAGAATCAGGGTTCGCATGGCGCCGGACACGGTGAGCAGCACGGCTGCAAGTCCCAGAATTCCGGTCAGAACGTAGGCAATGGCAACAGACTGCTTCTGGCTGAAGCCCATGTCAATCAGCCTGTGGTGGAAATGACCCCGATCTGCCTCCATCGGGCTTCTTCCGCTGGCAACCCGGCGGATGATGGCAAAGCAGATGTCGAAGATGGGCAGACCCAGCAGCAGGAAGGGGACAATGAAGGAAATCACCGTGTAGGCCTTGAACAGGCCCTGAATGGACACAGTGGCCAGCATAAAGCCCAAAAAGGTGGAGCCGGTGTCTCCCATAAAAATCTTTGCGGGATTGAAGTTAAAGGGCACAAAGCCGAGGCAGGCGCCGGCAAGGGCCGCCATGATAATCGAGACCTTTGCATCGGACACCAGCAGGGTGATGACCAGCAGATTCAGAGAGGAAATGAAGCTCACACCGCAGGCCAGCCCATCCAGCCCGTCGATGAAGTTGACGGCGTTGGTGATGGCGACAATCCAGATAATCGTAATGGGGTAGGCCAGAACGCCGAAATCCCAATAGGAATAAAGGCTGTTTCCGAAGGGGTTGGTCAGTCGGTCGATGCGAAGATCCCCGTAGAATACCACGATGGATGCCGCAAGGATCTGAACGACCAGCTTGAGCTTGGCCCCGAGGGTGTACTTATCGTCAAAGACGCCCAGAATGACAATGATCACAGCGCCCAGCAGAATGGACTGAATTTCCCGATCCAATTCCGGACAGAAGATGAGAGAAGCCAGCAAAAAGCCCATGAAGATGGCCAGGCCTCCCATTCGGGGAATGGGAACCTTGTGCATCCGGCGGTTGTCCTTCGGCACGTCGATGGCGCCGAACCAGGTGGCAAGATGCTTGACAAAGGGGGTCAAAGCAAAGGAAATCAAGCCGGAAACCAGCAGGGTTACTCCCACATGGAGCATAAAATCTGAATCCCAAATCATAATTTTCTATCCTTGCAGTGATAAATCAGTTGAATTTCGCAACAAATCCAACCTTTTTATATACCTTTCGCAGAGTTTTATTCGCAATGTATTCGGCCTTTTCCGCACCGTTTTTGCAGACGGTCTCCAGATAGCTCCTGTCCATCAGCAGGCGGGAAGCCTCTTCCCGGATGGGGCGCAGAAGCTCCACCACAGCCTCGCCCACGGCAAGCTTGAAGTCGCCGTAGCCCCGGCCCTCGAATTCGGCTTCGATCTCGGGGAAGCTCTTTCCGCTGCAGGCGGCATAGATGGTCATCAGGTTGGACACGCCCTTTTTGTTCTCCGGGTCATAGCGCACGCAGGCATCGCAGTCGGTGACAGCCCGCTTGAACAGCCGCATGATGGTGTCGGGGCTGTCCATGAGGGTGACGCGGCCGGGGTCGTCGTTCTCGGATTTGGACATCTTTGCCTCGGGATTGGCAAGACTGCGGATTCTGGCTCCGACCTTTGGAATATAGGGCTCCGGGACCTTAAAGGTGTCGCCGTAGAGATGGTTGAAGCGAATGGCAATGTCCCGGGTCAGCTCCACATGCTGGCGCTGGTCGTCCCCCACGGGGACAAGATCCGGCTGATAGAGCAGAATATCCGCGGCCATCAGGGCGGGATAGGTGAACAGGCCACCGTTGATATTATCGGCGTTTTTGGCGCTCTTATCCTTGAACTGGGTCATGCGGGAGAGTTCACCGAACATGGCGTAGCAGTTGAGGACCCAGCCCAGCTCTGCGTGCTGGTGCACATGGCTCTGAATGAAGAGGGTGTTCTTTTCCGGGTCCAGTCCGCAGGCAATATACTGGGCCAACTGCTCCATGGTGCAGCGGCGCAGATCCGCCGGGTTCTGCCGCACCGTGATGGCGTGCAGATCTGCCAAAAAATAATAGCAGTCAAATTCCTTGGCCCGATCCTTCCAGTTGCGAATTGCACCGAGATAGCTGCCGAGGGTCAGACTACCGCTGGGCTTAATGCCGGAGAGCATGACTTTTTTTGTTTCCATTTTATTCACCTCGTGTCAGTGGTAAAGGGGTTGTATACTTCAGGGTATTATACCACAGTGCCCCCTGCAGTGCAACTTAAAACTTTGTTAAACCTCGGAATTGTCCAGAAAAATCAATTTTATGAAACAAAAACAAGCGTTGACTTTAACAATATTGAGTGTTATAGTCTCCTTTTACCGGGGATCTGTTATGCCTGCTGGGAGCAGCTCCGGGTCCAAAAGCAGGTCGAGGGGATCAACATCAAGGAGTTGGAGGAGAGCGGAATATGCTGTCGATTTGGAAACGACCGTCCCCCTTGGGGGAGCTGACCCTGGCAGCGGAGGATGGGGCCCTGCTGGGCCTTTGGATGGAGGGGCAGCGGTATTTCGGGGGCAGTCTCGGGCCGCTGCTTCCCTCGGCGGCTGCGACGGCGGAGCCTGTTTTTCTGACAGCCTCCGCCTGGCTGGATCGCTTCTTTGCCCGGCAGGAGCCCGGGCCGCTGCCGCCTTTGCGGCCTGGGGGGACGGAGTTTCAGCGTCGGGTCTGGGTGCTGCTGGGGGAAATCCCCCGGGGCCGAACCCTGAACTACGGCGCTGTGGCGGACCAGTTGGCCCGGGCAGGCACAGCCGCTTCTCCCCGGGCCGTCGGCGGGGCAGTGGGCAGGAACCCCATCGCCATTCTGATCCCCTGCCACCGGGTGGTGGGGAGCGACGGGCTGGGGGGCTATGCCGGGGGCCTGGAGCGCAAGAAATTTCTCCTGGCTCTGGAGCAGGACTCCGCTCCGGTCCCGTCGGGACAGGGCTGGCTTTGATGCAGCTACGGGCGGGGAGGCCAGTACTGGCCCGACCCCGGCGGAACAGGGCGGCAAACAGGCCCAAATGACAGACAACGGCAGCCCACAGCTTATGCGCGGGCTGCCGTTGTCGTTTTCGGGGAACCGGGCTGCGCGTCAGCGGGCCTGTTCCAGAGCGGTGATCTTGTCCACCCGGCGCTGGTGTCTGCCCCCCTGAAATTCTGTGTTGAGGAAGATGTCGATGAGCTCCATCGCCATCATGGGAGAGCAAATTGCGGCTCCCAGGGCCATCATGTTGGCGTCGTTGTGCTGCCGGGTCAGGCGGGCGCTCATGTGGTCGTGGAGCAGGGCACAGCGGACACCGGGAACCTTGTTGGCCACAATGGAGACACCTATGCCCGTGGTGCAGCAGACAATGCCCTTCTCACACGCCCCGGAGGCGACCGCCTTTGCGGCAGGGCCGGCAAAGTCGGGATAGTCGCAGCTATCCTTGCTGTCGGTGCCGAAATCCCGGTAAGCCAGGCCCAGCTTCTCCAGATGCTTTTTGATGGCCTCCTTGAGCTCCAGGGCGCCGTGGTCACATGCCAATGCAATCATTTGTAGTTCCTCCTAAGTATTATCTGATCCGCTCCAGCAATCCCGCAGTAAGGGGGAGGGCGGAAGCGGCATATTGAATGATGAGATACCAGCAGACCCCGGCGGCGGCAGAGACCACACAGATCCAGCGCTTTTGGCCCAGATCGGCGTCCCGCAGGATGCAGGCGGTGCAGAGGGTCAAGGGGAGGGTCAGCAGGTAGACGCCGCAGAGCAGCCAGCACAGGATCAGGGCCGCAAGAATTACAAGGATCAAAATGTCCGGCCCGGTTCGCCGCCGGAGGCCGGGGCGCCAGGCGCTCCGGCAGCCCCAGAAACCGTAACCCAGCAAAGGGGCGTCCAGCAGCAGCTCCAGTACCATGCCCCGGGTAGGGGTGCGAAGGGCCGTGGCCTGCAGGGTGGAGAACCAATTCCGGACAAAAACGCGGAACGTGCCTGGCCGGAGCCAGAGCAGCAGCGGTTTCATTCGGAAGCCGGTCAGCAGGAAGCAGCGCAGCAGCACAGTCAGAAGCAGGGCGATGCCCCAGACTGACAGGGCCGCCACCGCAAATCCCAGCAGACGTCCCCGGGACAGCTGCCCCTCCCGCTGCATCCGACCGAGCTTATACCAATGGACTGCGGGAAACCAGACCAGCAGCCAAATCATAGCCGGACGCAGGGCCAGCAGGGGAGCGAAAAGCAGACAGGCCAGCAGATACAGCAGCTCGCCCCGGAGCTTGCCGGGTTGCGCGGGCAGATAGAGCAAAAGGGGTAGCAGGCACAGCGCCAGCAGACAGGCGTCGTTGTGGCCCCGTACGGAGGAGGCGGCAAAGAGCAGGGCTCCGGGCAGGGCCGCCCGGGGACTGTGCAGCAGAAGCTGGAGCAGCAGATAGACTGCCCCCCCACCGACAATTCGCAGCAGGGCTGAAAAGATGTTGTAATATGAGAGGAAGGAGGGCTGCAGATCCGGATACAGGAAGCGTGCGACCATGTAGCTTGCGTAAAAGGCAAAGCCCAGGGAAGCGAACAGGAGCACCATAAACGCAGGCTGTAGCCGCAGCGTTCCAAGACGATCTTTGCTAAAGGGATAGCCTCCGGAGCGGTAGTTGCGAACCCAGTCTAAGGGCTTCGGCGTCAGCTCGGAGGCGTTGAGGGCAGCCCGACAGAACCAGAGGCCGAGGGTTCCAAACAGAAGGGAGCCGACAAATACCGGCCAGTAATCCCCGTATTCCTTCAATAAATTCATCCGAATCACCTCGCTGTCCAGTATATCAAAAAGAAGGGATAAAGGCAATGGGATTTTTTAAGGGTTTTTCAAAAAATTATTTTCAGAATGAAATTTTTACCCGGTGTAATTACGCCTTTGTCAGGGGGAAGCGGAATTTTCGGGAAGAACTGACCGGCCAGGCAGAAAATTAAGTCCCAGAGTCATAAAGATGAATTTTTTATTATTTTTTTCTAAAAACTCTTGAATTTGCAGGCGAAAAACAGTAATATTGACCTAAAGACAGATTCTATGGTCCCCCGCAATGAAGAAGGAGACGGTCCTATGAAACTCAGAACCAGATTTTTATTCCTCCTATTGATTCTGGCGATGCTATGCAGCCTGCTGCCGCAATTTACCCTGCCCGCCCGGGGCGATAATCCCAACGCCGGAAGTTGCGGAGAGAAGCTAAGCTGGTACTTCGACCTGGATTCCGGAACGCTGACCATCATTGGCAGCGGCGAGATGGAAGACTACGGGTATCAGAGCAGCGAGTGTTTTGAAGATCAGCCCTGGGCGGTCTACCGTGAGTTGATTCTGACGGTCTGCCTGCCGGAAGGACTGACCAGAATCGGAAACGGCGCGTTCTATGACTGCAGATGCCTGGCGAACGTGACGATTCCGGAGACTGTGACCGCCATCGGCACAGAAGTCTTTCAAAACTGCAGTTCGCTGACAAGCCTGCAGATTCCGGAGGCTGTGACCGACATCGGGAGCCATGTCTTCTCCGGCTGCAGCTCCCTGTCCAGCGTGGTCCTTCCGGCCGGTGTAACTACCATCGGCGAGTCCGCCTTCAGTGACTGCATCGCTTTGACGGATGTGAAGCTTCCGGCCGGTGTGACAGTCATTGACCGCAGCGCCTTCTCCGGCTGCAGTGCGCTGACGGAGATCTGCATTCCGCAGGGGGTGACCCGCATTTCCGACTACGCCTTCTACAACTGCAGCGGTCTGACAAGCGTGCGGATTCCGGAAGCTGTGACCGACATCGGCGACTACGCCTTCTACAACTGCAGCGGCCTGACACGTGCGGACATTCTGGACGCCGTCACCCACATCGGCGAATATGCCTTTTGCGCTTGCAACGAACTGACAGAGGTGTACATCCCCACCGGCGTGACTGGGATCGGCGCATGTGCTTTCAGCGATTGCAGGGGTCTGATGGAGATTCAGGTTGCATCAGACAATCTGGACTACTGCAGTCTGGAGGGGGTGCTGCTGAATAAGACCAAAACAAAGCTGCTGCAGTTTCCTGCGGGGAAAGAAATTGAATCCTATAAAATTCCGGGCAGTGTGAGCGTCATCGGCGAAGCGGCCTTCTTCGGCTGCGGCGCACTGACAAGCGTGTGCATTTCGGACCGCGTGACCGCCATTCAGGACTGGGCCTTCTACAACTGCGGCGCTTTGAGGAGCGTGAGGATTCCGGAGGGTGTGACCAACATCGGTAGATATGCGTTCTCCGACTGCGTTGAGCTGTTGAGCGTGAGCATTCCTGCCAGCGTGAGCGACATCAGCTTTTCTGCCTTCTCCGGTTGCAGCTCCCTGACATGCGTGAGTATCGCCGACGGCGTGACCGACATCGGCAGCTATGCGTTCTCTGACTGCAGTGCCCTGACGAGTGTGACGATTCCGGAGGGTGTAACCAGAATCAGCGACTATGCCTTTGACGGTTGCAGGGCTCTGAGCAGTGTGAGCCTTCCAAAGAGCCTGGTTGGCATTGGCAAGTCTGCGTTTTGCAGTTGCAGCGCTCTGAAGCGCGTGAGCATCCCCAGTGACGTGACCGGCATTGGCGACTATGCCTTTGGCTGGGATTGGAACGGTTTAACCGCCAGAAATGAGCGCGTGGATGGCTTCATAGTCTGCGGCTGTGACGGCACTGCCGCCCAGAGCTACGCCGAGAGCGAAGGCCTGAAATTTATCCCGCTGGATCCCAGGTCCGATTTCTGGAGGGCGGAGATTGGAAACACCGAGGTCGAGCCCATGCACTGAGCGGCGCAGAAGGGCGGGATCCATGCTTGCAGTCCCCGGGGCTCCGTCTGTTTCAGGCTCCGACAGCCGCTAAACCCGGTTCCGGCTTGTGAGCTCCGCTGTCGGAAAACGGGGAAGCATCCATCAAGGCTTTGCAGCTTTTTCCGCCGGGGCGGAGACGACAAAATGTC
>JAGAEW010000008.1 GCA_017612935.1 Oscillospiraceae bacterium | reverse complement strand
TTGCTGACCTTGCCGCTGTCTGCAAAGGCGCTCAGTGCTCCTCTTTCCTGATTCGTCGGATCCAGCTTCAGCAGGTAGCGGTGGAGGAAGGTCACAATCTGTTCACGGGTTGCTTTCAGCTCCGGGGAAAACTGCCCGTTTCCCGTCCCGCAGACTATGCCGTTTTGGGCCCCCCAGAGAACGGAGGGAACATAGTAGGCATTTTCTCTCAAGTCCGTAAAGGGATTATCGGCCTGCGCCCCAGGGGACCCGGCCATACGGTGGAGAACCGTCACCAACATACAGCGGGTCATTGCTTCTTCTCCCCCAAAGACCGTGTCCGAAAGGCCGTTAAAGAGCTCGGCGTGCATCACATAGTCCACCGCATCGGAATACCACGCGCCCTCCCTGACGTCCGAAAACCGATCCCAGGCGTGCTGCAGGTTCCCGCAGCGGGCGCAGACAAAATCAGAATAAATATGACCGCCGAAGGAGGGGGTGCGCTGCTCATGCTGCTGCTCGCAGTGAACGCAGCTCGCAATGAAAACGCCGTCTTCCGTACAGGAGGCTGCGGTCTTTTGTGTCACATAGCGATGCTCTGTATTGTCGAAGGAACCAAACCAATAGTCCCAATCCACAAGCCCGTTAATTCCGTCAATTCCCTCTTTTACAGCGTGCTGCCAGAGGGTTGCACCGTCGCGCACATCGGTGCCGCTCGGCGTCCAATGGGCAACCCAGCGGGCCCGGGTTTTGTACGCATCGTCCCTCAGATTGATGTCCCAGACACTGGCGCTGGTATAGATCCCACTTCGCAGGCCGGCCTTCTCAATCGTCGTGCAGAAGGCCGTCGTAATTTCCAGCAGCTCTGCGTCTGAGCATTGCAAAATATTTTTCTGCTCCTCCACATCGTAGAAGACCGGAAGCCGCAAGGCGTCCTTCTGCACCCGCTGGCCCAGATACTCCAGCACTGCGTTGGCCTCCTCAACCGCCTGCTCCGGGCTGGTAGCGCCGGCATAGTAGTAGACGCCGTAAGGAATGCCGTTTGCTTCGCAGCCGTCGGCATTGGCGTCAAAACGGTCGTCCATCACCGATGTGGGATTCATATTTCCGGTATATCCGATCCGCACAATGGCAAAGTCGATCTGCGTGGAAACCTTCTGCCAGTCGATCTCCCCCTGCCAGCGGCTCACGTCGATGCCGGTCTTAAAAAACTCATCCGAAACCGGATTCGGATCGGAAGGTAGCCCGATCCCGCATTTGCTGCAGACATCGCCCTCCAGAGGAACCGCGCAACTGTGGCTATAGCGCACTTGGTCACGGTTTGCGCTGCGGTAGATTCCGTAGCCCTGGTTCAGATAGCTCTGCTTGATTTGGAGCAGGCCATCCGTGCCGGTAAAGCGCATGGAATTGCAGCAGTCAGAACAGGAATGGGTGTTGCTGGAATGAGAAATTTCCACCGTTGCAATGCTTCCGTCGGGGGAGTATGTGACATCCGTCACCAGCATGACATGGGAGTTGCTGAGCAGCACATCGCCAAGCTGGAGGCTGAGATAGTCCTTACCGATGTAAACCGATCTGCTGTCTGCAAGCATGGACCAGGTCGTGCCCCGAGCGCCGCTGTCCCAGGCCCAGGTCGCGAAGCCGGAGCAGTCCGTACCGTAGAAAGGACCGCTGCGGCCGAAGTTGGTACGATCGGTATACAGCTTGCTATCTGGGTTGCTTACTGCCTCCAGAAAGCCCTCCAGCCCGGTATCCCAGGGGACATAGGAGCAGCCCTGGCAGTAGGGCAGGCCGGTATAGGTGACGCCAGGCTGGTAGTCCAGGGCATTTCCCCAACTGCCGAAACTTTTTTGAGGGGTCCACTGAATGCTCAACATCTGGCGGGCGCGGCGGACAATATTCATAACGCCCTCAGAGGCCTCCCGGCGCAACCCATCGTCATGGGGCAGCACCGAAACCAAATCTGCTGTGCAGGGGTCGCAGGTAGCTTCGGAATTCTCCGCCCTGCTGTATATCTCGTCTGCAGTCGGGGCGTTCTGATCCTTTTCCTCTGCATCCTCTGTCTGTGGGAGACGCATTGGAGACTGGGGATCGTTGGGGTCCACCGGGACAAGCTCAACAGAGCTGTCTGCAAGGAAGCGCTCTGTTTCCGTCTCAGAGGATCGGAGCTGATTCTCCGGTCGGTCCTGATGCTCGACCGCTTCTCTGGCAGGCACCTCAAGCTCCGCCCCCCCTTCGGTTGTAGGCTCCTCCAGGCTCTGCTCTGAACTCTCCGCAGCATCAAAGACAGGGGGCTCATATCCGGCAAAGTCGGCAGGCCGGGTCCTTCCGGCAAACGCCGCAAACAGTGGGAGCTGGAAATCTTTTCCGTGGAGTGTGTAAACCAGCATTCCGTTTTCGAGAGCAAAGTCCACAAAATAATCATCAACGTGCTCTGCCAGCACGTGCCCCTCGGCCATAAGACTGTAGTCGAAGAGACTGCCCGAAGCCCAAATCAGACCGCAGCCGGTAGGAACATAGCTCCACAGATGCTCCACGGTCCGAAGCAGATTGCAAACACCGGTGGAAAGCTCCAACTGCCAGATTTCATCCCCGACGGAGAAATCCAGATATTGACCGTCTACCAGATAGACTTGCCCTGGCTGACCGGGGAAATGCTCCAGAAGCGTACGTTCCCGTCCGGTATCGAGTTCAAAGGCGCACAGCTCAAAGTCCATGCCTGCCCCGGTTCGGGCATAGTAAAGGACGCCGTCCTCATAGTTCAGCCGGGCAACGGGTCCAGCAACAAGGACATCCTGGGCGGGGAAGCAGCAGACAGATCCGTCGGCGTCCAGATAATACACGCCGCGCTCTGTCTCAACGGATTTGCCGCCCCCTGCCAGCATAGACCGGGGCGTTGTTCCAAGCCGGCAAATCGGGTTCGGTTCGCCGGGCCGCAGTGCATAGGAAGACAGGCCGCCGGCACTGAGCATCAGCAAGCCTGCCAAAAACAAGGCAGTTATTCTGCGAAGCATAGAATGCATAACTTTCCTCCATAATCGTAGCGACAACCAGTTTCATCACAAAGGTCAATTTGATTTTATTATACAATATTCATTCACTTTTGTCAAGTTTTATCGGCATGAAAGCAAGCGCGCCTCATCCGACTGTACAGATTGCACTGTCGATTTTTCGTCAGATCGGGCAACATCTTCGCAAAACTGTTTGAATTGCAAAAAAGTCAGTCAGCGAGGCAAAAACAACAGCAAACAGGGGCTGCAGCGCCGATCGTCAGGGCTTGCCTCCGGCTGATTCATTCCAAAAAAAGCAAACCGCAAGCCCGTCGCTGCGGTTCTCCGGACCCGTTCCGCCTTAGAATTTCCTTGTCAATATTTTTGCATTATTCACTATAATTATTCATTTTTACGACGATTCAGCTCTTTTTCCCGGTTTATGGAACGCTATTTTGTTCTCCCCAAAAACGTCCGGAAAGCTTTTTATGCTAAAACCAATCAGATGAAGACAAAGATATGCGAGATGGAATTGTGTCTGGCCGCCAGCCTGTCCGGGCGGTCCCCCCCGATGCCGGTTCTGCGTGCTTTGTTGCTCTCAGTGGAAGAGAAAACCGTGTATTCTGTGTAAATTTTTCCTTCCTGGGTGTTTCTTTTTTGGAGAAAATGTGCTATGATAACTAAAACCGCAAGGGAGGTCGCCGCAATGGATCCAACCGTCTGTGAAAGCTGCTGGCACTATG
>JAGAEW010000052.1 GCA_017612935.1 Oscillospiraceae bacterium | reverse complement strand
GAGCGATGCCGCCTGCTATAAACGGGCCAACGTGGATCGAAAGCTCTTTTCCAAAATCCGCTCCGACCTCAACTACCGTCCCTCCAAGCCCACTGCTATTGCCTTTGCCGTTGCGCTGGAGCTTCCCCTCCAGGAAGCCCGGGAGCTGCTGATGAAGGCAGGCTTTGCCCTCTCCCACAGCAACAAGTTTGATGTCATTATCGAATACTTCCTCTCTACCGGCAATTATGACATCTATCAAATCAACGAAGCCCTCTTTGCCTTCGATCAGGCGCTGCTGGGGGCAGGATAAAAATGTCGCTTTTCAGGCGACCAAAGAAACCCTCCGTCCGGTATACTGTCACTGTAAGGATCCACAGAACGACGACGACCGGAACGGAGGGTTTTATGATGAAAAACAAGAAGATCAAAACGTCCAACAACATCACGGAGCTGGTTTTTATTCTGGATCGCAGCGGCTCTATGGCAGGTCTGGAGGCAGACACCATCGGCGGGTTCAATGCCATGATCGAGCGGCAGAAAAAGCAGGCCGGCCTTTGCTGGGTTTCCACAGTACTGTTCTCCAACGACTCCAAGCTGATCCACGACCGGGTACGGCTGGAAGCCGTACCGCCGATGACGGAGCAGGATTACTGCGTCGGCGGCTGCACCGCCCTGATCGACGCCATCGGAGATGCCATCCATCACGTCAGCAACATCCATAAGTACGCCAGAGCCGAGGACGTTCCCGCCCACACGCTCTTTGTCATCACCACCGACGGCATGGAAAATGCCAGCCAGAAATACAGCGCCCAGGAGATAAAACGGAGAATCGAACAGCAAAAGGAACAGTTTGGCTGGGAATTTCTCTTTGTGGGCGCAAACATCGACGCGGTGGAAACAGCCGGCCACTTCGGAATCGCCCCGGATCGGGCCGTAAACTATCATGCAGACCGCAAGGGCACCCGGCTCGTCTATGAATGTCTGGGCCGCGCGGTAGAAAGCATTCGCGCCAATGCCCCAATGGAAGCCGATTGGTCTCAGGAAATCGCTGCGGACTTCAAAGGCCGGACGAATTCCTGAAGCGCCCGACCGGTAGGAACATCGCAGTCGGGAGGGAATCAGTTTTCGGTAAACAATTCCCGGCAGAGAAGCTCCGTTTCCCGGGTGACTGCCGCAAAGTCCACGGCAGGGCGGTAAAGTTCTTCCATCAGGTCGTGATTGGACTTGGCCCGACGCAGCCAGCCGACACTTTGTCGCAGCAGACGGGCCTCGACCGACGCCAGTTCCCGCAGGCCCTCAAGGGTTTCTGCAGGCAGCTCCTCCTCCAGCGCGCTGTCCAGATCCAGCCGCAGCATAGCCTGGCGACAGCCCTGAAACGACGGACGGACCCGGATCCAGCCCAGATCCCGGGCGGGCACAATGACTGCCTCTACGGCATCTGGATTCAGGGGATCCATTCCGAGGATGACGTCCTCCCTGGCGTCGATAAAGCACTGCTCAATTTGCCGCAGCAGCCCGCCTCCGACGCCGCTGCTGTCGTGGATTGCCCAGAGCCGCTCTACATCGGGATCCAGCGTCAGCAGACCCTTGGGCGTGATGCCGCTGAAATACACCCGCCGTCTTGTTCCCTGCTTGTCGCTCTGGGGCAGCTTTTCCGGTAAAAGCTGCTCCAGAGCGTCTTTGGTCACGTCCCGGATTCGCTCCTGTCCCAGCAGTCCCCGCCGGGCCTCAGCCAGAGAGGCCACTGCCCGCAGGCAGCCGTAAACCGGTCCGTAACAGGCCAAATTTGCCTCCCTCGTCGCGCGAATTGCCGGAGCAAGCGCCCGAAGCTCTGCTTCTCTGTAACAGCGTCCAAGGTTAACATAATTTTCTCCACAGCCACAGAGCGTCGGCTCCACCACATGGGGCGCAGTTCCATCCGTCAGGGCCAACCCCAGCTCCGGTACGAGGACGCCATCCAGAGAATCCGGATCAGAGGAACAGAGAATCCGTTCCACCTTCCAACCGCATTCCTCCGCCCGATTGCCGAGAGTCTTCATCAGCGTGGATTTCCCGCAGCCCGGGCCGCCCTTGAGAATCAGCAGCCGCCGGATCCGTGGATCCTGCTGCAGGGTCTTGTATTCCGAGCGGAAGCCCTGGGGGGTATTCGCCCCCAGAAAACAGGTTTCAACCATGCAATCCCTCCTTTACCATTCCACCCAGTTTATGCCTGCCGCGCCGCGCCGGTGCATTTCCTGGTACAATCAAATCCCGTCGGCACAATTCCTTGTGGAAGCGTCTGCGGCTTAGTGTAAAATAAATGTAGGAAAAAAACATCGAAAAGCTCGGGTTTGACCATAGGCCGGTTGGCCACTGAAGCAAACCCGAGCTTATTTTCCGGAGAAATGCGAAAATGCCGGGAAGGGTTAATCCTTGCCCGGAACCAGAAGCCCAACGAGCGCGTCGAGGTTTTGAATCACGGCATCTGCCTGCTCTTCGGCACGCTTTGGGCGGTAGCTTGCGGCGACACCTCGCAAAATGCGAATGGTTTTCATGCCGAGTTTGTTTGCCGGGGCAACGTCGTTGTCCGGCCGATCTCCCACCATGAGGGCTTCCCGGGGGCTACAGTTTGCCTGCTGCAGTGCCCGGCGAAAGATCTGAGGATCCGGCTTTGCAAAGCCCAGCTCTGAGGAGGCGGAAATGACTTCAAAGCAAGAAAGCAGCTTCCAGGCCCGCAGTCGATCCACAGTGCCGGGCTGTTGGTTTGCAATGACGCCGAGATGAAATCCTGCCTGCCGCAGAGCCTGCAAAACAGGAAGCGCGTCGGGAAAGGGGTGCACTAATTCGCTGTGCCATGGAGCCTTTTTCAGCCCAAAGAACTTCATTGCCGCTTTGTCCGGCGCTGGGCTGCTTGCGGCGAATTTCCGCCGCTTTTGGAGATAGGTCTCGAGGCTTATGGCAGTTCCTGCCAGCATTTCCCGGATGCGCTGCAGCTCCGCCTCGCTTTCGTCGATCAGGGTGGAGCCAAGATCAAAGAAAATCCACGTCAGCCCGGATGCTGCATCTGTTGACGAGGGCAATCGCTGTTCATAAGCTTCCTTCGTGAGAAGCAGATGAACGAGCCCCGTTTCTTCCCCAATTTCCCGGAAGCCGGCTTGCCTGTGGAGCTGCAGGGCTGCCTGCCTGCTTAGTTCGAACATATTATGCAGGCAGGGGATTCCATTGACCCGGATGGCCCGATCCAGCAGCAGGGACAGAGCCTGCCTGCCGTATCCCTTGCCCCGTTTCGAGGCGCAGATCAGGATGCTCATATCCCACTGGTTTTCCTCCGGCATGAAGTGAAAGCTTTCGTAACCGACAAATTGACCGTCGGATTCCCGACGCAAATAGGCGAAGAAACGGGTGGGCTCCTGCCCGATCCAGCGACTGTGCCAAGCTTCCCACTGCTCCCGAGGAAAGGGAATACAGCCATCCGGTGGCCACCAGGGCGCGTTGTAGGACATGGTATCCGGGTCGGAGAGCATGGACTGATAGAATCCCAACTCGCCCTGGCGGGGAATATAGAGTGTCAAGCGTTCCATGTTACGGCCTCACGCGCATTGCCATCATATCCACGTCAAAGCTTCGACTGCCGACCTTGATGTAGCTGGGCCAGGTTCCGCAGAGAACGAATCCAAACCTCCGGTACAGAGATTTTGCTCGGAGATTGTCCGCCCGGACACTGAGGGTAATCAGCTCTACACCGGTCCCCTTTGCGTATTGAATCATTTGCTCCATGAGCCCTGTGCCGACCCCCTTGCCCCAGTAGTCCCGCAGCACGCTGATTCCCAGCTCTCTACGATGGGAGAAACGAGGGCGGTTGCTGCCGCTGAGATTGCTGCAGCCGATGAGCTGTTCCCCATCCAGCGCCAGAAAAAAACGATTGTAGGGATCAGCTTGAATGGAGTGCAGAAATCTGGTTTCCTGCTCTAATGTGACCGGGAGGCCCTCCGCGCCGTAGCTTAAAAAATCGCTTTCGCTTCCGATGATTTTCGTATACTTCAAAATCTGCGCCGCGTCAGACGGCACAGCAAAGCGATAGGTTACCATAGCCGACGCTCCTTTCCGCGTGCTTACGGCTTAAGCTCCATGAATCTGCGATAGGTGGTAAAGCCGTTCGCCTCGTAGAAAGCAAGAGCGGCTTGATTGAATTCCCACATATTCAATTCGATTCGCTCAATCCCAAGTTCTCTGGCGTATTTACGGATATAGTCCATTAAGGCAGTGCCGACGCCCTGCCGACGGTGGGCGGAAGAAATGCCAAATTCATCAAGATCAAGAAAATGCTGCGGGAGCTTGTAAGGACTGGCCTCTTTGCGGATTTCCTGCAAAACGGAAAAACCGCAGATTTTCCCGTCAAGCTCTGCCACAATGAGCTGCTTGGCAGGATGCTCCCAGATTTCATAGAGATAGTCTTCCAACTGACTGGTGAATCCGGCCTGAAAGATTTCCGGTTTCCCCTTTGCGTGCAGCTCGTGTAGCTCCCGGCGCAGAAGATTCACGCTGGGCAGATCCTCCGCCCGTGCAAAGCGAATCGTCATGGGCAGTCCTTCTTTCTTTGAGAAAATGTTGCATCACAGCTCCAGCCGCGTCTGCTCAAATCGCTGCGGTAGCTCGTTCATCCAGCGGAAACAGTCCTCCGGACGATAGAGCATCCCGGCTGCTTCACAGCGTTCCTGAAACAGCCGCATCAGCCTGTCCCGGTGGGGACTGGAGAGCCCATAGGCGCTTCCGTAGCTGTGAAGATAGCGCTCCTTTAGACCGGGGAAGTGCCGGTCCAGTGCGGCGTAAAAGTACTCCCGATTTCCGTCCCGGAGGGTCAGCCCCATGTCAAAGCAGACAAGCCCCCGGACACCGAGCTCGGCGCAGGCCTTCAGAATGGCAGTGAGATTCTCTTCCGTATCGTTGAGGAAGGGGAGAATGGGACTGAGCCAGACGAAGCTGGGAATTTTCCTTGCCTGCACCGCCGCCAGAACTTCAAGGCGGCGTTTTGTGTTGCAGACCTTCGGTTCTAAAATGCGGCATAAATCGTCGTCCCATGTGGTCAGCGTCATCTGTACCACGGCTTTTGTCTGCGGGTGAATGGCCTCCAGCAGATCCAAATCTCGCAGAATCCGGTCAGATTTTGTGAGAACTGCCGCCCCAAAGCCATATTGGTGGATCAGCTCCAGACAGCGGCGGGTCAGACCAAGGGCTTCCTCACAGGGCTGATAGGGATCGGACATGGAACCGGTTCCGATCATGCAGGCACTCCGGCGGCCTTTCAGGGTGGCCTCCAGCAGGGCGGGAGCATTCTCCTTCACTTCAATGTCCTCAAAGGGATGGGTGAAGCCATAGCACAGGCTGCGGCTGTCGCAGTAAATGCAGCCGTGGGTACAGCCCCGGTAGAGGTTCATGCCAAAACCGCTGCCGCTTTTGTGTAGAAGACTTTTCGCCTTAATTGTGTGCATCGTTTCCCATTCGCTCCAGATGCTGATTCAGCAGAAATTGTTTGTAGTCCTCCGCCTCAAACAGACGCGCAGAGGACGCAGATCCATAGCGTTCTGTCAATTCCCCCAGCGTAATTTCCCGGGCTGCCCGCAGGGCAGGGGTGTCCTCTTCCACAATGCGGCGAACCAGCTCCTCTATGGGATCTGTTTGCAGGTTCCCGATGCGCCATTCCGGGCGCATATGTGTGAAATTATAATAGAGGTCAAAGCGGTTGGATACGTAAATCACAATCTCCTTGTGATTGTGGGGCACAACATGAGAAGATTCCCCCTGCCACAGGGCGCAGTATTCCGCCTCGCTGTGAAGCTGCTCGTAATTGAGCCAGTAGGGAATCAAAAGTTCCGGAATGTGGCCTTTTTGAATCATGGAGGAATAGCGTTTGCGGTTTTCCCCGTCGCAGCTTCCGCCGTGGACGAAGAAGCGGAAGCGACCGCCAAAGGCTTCGCAGCGGGAAGAAAGCTCCAGACTTTGGGACAAGTGTAGCAGCTCCAGGGCCTCCTGCCGGTTCTCCTCTGTCAGAAAGAGCTGCCAGCGGGGGCTGATTTCGTGCTCCAACAGAATGTCTGTGGCTTGCAGCAGCTCCCGAAATGAACCCCTGCGCCCAACACAGCGGTCAGTCGTCTGCTCCGTTCCGAAAAACGTGAGCTGCACAGCGGGAACGCCGAGCTCCTTCAAGAAGTTAACATAATCCGGATCGCGAACCAGACGCCAAAAGCTTGCAAGTTCAAAGCGCTCCGGTGGAGCTCCGGTGGAGAGCGCCTTGTCCCTCTCCCAGCGGCCGCGGTAGTCGGCGCAGAAATCCGGCTCCCGGAGCCAACTGTAAAAGGTGATTCGGTCGAAATAGGGCTTAAATTGCGACACGATCCATGCGTCCGCCTCTGGTCCCATGTCCCGGTTGGGCATATGGCCCAGCCAGCAGTGGGTGCAGCGGTTGGGACAGCCGTAGAGATCGACGCAGAGGGTTAGGGGGAGTTGACTTATCACGGTGCTTCTCCTTTCAGCGACGGAGCAGATTGGGAATGCAGTTCTGTTTTGAAAGAACGGGAAGCAGAATTAGGGAAGGGGCTCCAGACAATGTATTGTGGATTGAAAGTACTGCTCCTGAAAGTGCACAGCCTCCAGAATTTCTTCTGCGGTGAAGCGGAGGCCGACAGGCGCTGCGACCCATTTTTCTTCCACGTCGTCGGCGCGACGGATCACGGCAATCAGTTCTCCGGTGAAGCTGTTCAGCGGCCTGTGTACGCCCAAAATATAGACGTCCTGTTCTTCGCCGTCCGGGGCGAACAGACCGGGCACATAGCCGTAATTCACCGGGTAAACCAGATCCGGATACGCAGGATGACGGCTCCCGAGGGGGCGGTCAATCACGACGGTAACAGGAGCCCCGGCAGGGGGAAGCGGAGTTTCCACCGGTTTTACCTCCAATCCTTCTTTTGGAAAATCATACCACAAAATATTCAGAAAAGCAATATCTCCCTGCAGACGGGTCAGTGTCAAGTTGCTGTAGGAAAAAATGTGCGCCTCAAAATGGTTTAAGTGCGTTAAACAGAGGAGTGACTTTGTTCTGACGAGCAGGGAACGTCACAGCATGGTCTGGATCAGCGAGGCCGCAGGTATTAGGAAGGAATCTCTTGTGCGGCTCTTTCAAGAATTCAGCCGTGCGAGGATACGTCTTTTCTTGCGTCTGTACTCCGCCAAACATGGCGGCTCCGGCTGCCAGGATTGGCACGAAGCGGCGAAGCGTCTTCCTGCTCCAGCCGACAGGCCGGGAACTGAGCCGTGCTGACAAGACGTGGCTGACGTGCGGCTCCGTACATCCGCCGTTCAAGGACGCTTTCTCTCGTTTCGTAATGGTGATTGCGTCAAAGTTGTTCAGAAGATAATCCATATTCTCCCGAATTGTCTTCTCTCGATCCTGAAATCTCCGCAAAAGCGTATCCCGAATGGAACTCAACCGGTCATAGTCTTCCGCATCCAATGCTTTTCGTATGAGGCTTTCGTATTGACACCCTGTTGTACGGGGAATACCGCTCAAGGCTTGCTTAATGGATTTATTCTTGTGGTAACGGTCCAAAACAAATTCGCAGTTTGGAAGATAGGCAAGGCCTACTTTGATCCAGGCAGCCCCGTCGCCGTGCAGATAGATTCTTGTTCTGCGCAGATCATATCGACGGTCAATCTCGTCGCTGACCTGTTCCCACAGCGCCGCTGGGCTCTTTCCGTACTCGCTGATATGGAATACATTCCTGCAAACGCCACGTTTTCCACGG
>JAGAEW010000051.1 GCA_017612935.1 Oscillospiraceae bacterium | reverse complement strand
GGCCCCTCCCGAAATACCGCGAGCTGCTGTTCATCAGCTAAGGCAGACGACCGGGCATCTCATTCAACGTAGATGATCTCCGTATGCCCATCCTTCTCCAGTTCCTCGAACTCCGTGCCGGCGCGGACGAGGACGCGACGGAGCTTCGGGCACTCTCCGACATACAGGCGTTTGAGCATAGCCGTGGCGGTCAGGTCAATTTCTTCCAGGTTCGGGCAGCAAGAAGCCCAGAGAGCGTCCAACTGCGTGTTGCAGGAGAGATTGATGCGCCGTCCTTCGTAAAAGCTCATGTTCAAATCATGCAGCCCCGGGAAATTTCGGAAAATAATCTTCCGGAATCAGCCGCGCGACATGGTCGAAGTGAAGCGATTCCAAGGGTAGGGACATCATGTCGGGCAGCGTCTCCAAAGGGATGTTATTCATGTAGATCCTAATAATCAGGGGATTGGCGGAGAAGTCAATGGAAGAGAGCGGATTGGTAGCGAAACAGACTTCTTTCAGGTAAGTAACGGCAGAGAGGTCGAGGTTTGAAATAAAGTTGTCGTTAACGTTAAGGCCTTCAAGAAGCGGATTGCCGGAGAGATCGATTTGCGTAAGCTTGCCTCGATATCCGTCACTTCCCAAAGCTTCCAATCTGATGAGATGGCTCATCTTCTCGATGCCCTTGAGCGAAGTTATGGAATCGGTACAAACCTTGATTTCGTGAATACTCAGCGCTTCCGGTACGGTGAGGACTTCGTCTCCGTTCTCGTCGAAATTGGCCAGGATGTAGCGGCGGAACACCGGGTCGGGAATGTCGACGATTTCGGGGCCGGCTTCCGTCCGGAACGCTACGGTCTGGGTCGTGAGGGTTTCCGTCCCGTTGCCCACGAAAGCTTCCACGCGGTAGTCCGTGTCCGACCGGAGTGCCTTCACTTCGGCTTTCAGCCAGCCGTCTTCCAGCGTGGCCGGGAGTACCCACAGCGCGCCAGGGTTGCCCGCTATGCCTGCGCCGGCCTCTCCGAACCGGAACCCGTATGTCGTCACTCCCGCTACGGAGCCGTTCACGGGGCAGGCCATGCGCACGCGGAATGCCTCTGCCTCAATGGTTACCGTCCCCAGCTTCGGCGCCGCAAAATCCGACGCGGAAGGGTCTGTCCAGCATCCTGCGAGGAGGATTGAAATAAAAATGAAGAGTCTGATATTGAAGCGATTCATAGTCTTGTTATTCTCCAGTGTTTCTTTCCTGCCAGGACTCCTCCAGCGATTTGCCATAAGATCGCCGAATCCAGAGTTCTAAAAACTTGTCATCGATATAGTAAGTTCCTTCTGTCCGGGAGATAAGTTGTTTTTTGAGCAACGAACGCAAAGCGGCTTGGACGGAACTGACCGCCCCGAGTCGGTTACGTGCCAGAAAATCTTGCGACAGTGCGTTTTTGACATTGCCCTCCATAGCTATGGCGGCCAGGACGGCGCGTTGTCCTTTTGTCAATTGGGCCAGAATGGTGCTGAAACCGACGCTTTCTGCGTCCAGAATATGATTAAGAGTGGCATTTAGTTCTGTAGTGCCGACCAAAGCCCTTTTTTCAGTAGCCGAAAACAGTTCATTCAAGGTCCGCTGCATAAAATAAGTATATCCTTCCATCAGGTTGTACAATCCGGTAATGGATTCCGGATCGATTCTTTTGTCGTAGCGGGAAAACAAGTCCTCGGCAAAATGAACATAGGTGTTTCTTTCGATGGGCTTTAGTACCAATGTTCCGGCACTGCGGTAGAATGGTCGGGCAGGGGAATGAAACATCTGCCCCAGTAAGTGTCGTTCGCTGCCGGAAAAAATGAAATGGGTATTGGTAAGCCTTTGAATTTTAGAACGTAGCAACGCTTCTACATTCTTTTCTTCGTATTCGGCGATTTGTTGGAATTCGTCGATGGCTACCAGGCAGGGTTTCCGCAAATGCTCCAAGTATTCCAGGATTTCATCGAGCGTGTGTTCCGGGTTGTGTATCTGGCCAAAAGAAAATGCGAATTTCGGACTCATCGTCACAGGGTCATAAGTAAACTCTCCCCGTAAGGATTTGAGTGTTTCCAGAAACTTGCTGCTTTTCCCTTTTGTTTTTTCGAAGACCTCTTTTCCCATCTTGAAGCACAACTCCTGCAGGCTCGATGTGTCGTAGATGTCTATAAAGAAGGTGTTGTAGTTGTTGAATAGCGGTTTGCTGGCAAAGCAATGGTTGACCAATCCGGTTTTTCCAAGCCTTCGGGGAGACATAAGAAGGAGGTGATTCCCATTGGTTACTTCCCGGATCAATTCTTCCGATTCCTGTATCCTGTCGCAAAAGAATTCAGCAGGAATGTTGCTGGTTGTAAAGAAAGGGTTGACAATCTGCATACGAGTACTGTTTCGGATGACAAAGATATATTTTTTTTTGCATAACGCAAAATTAACTATAGTTTTCGCCCCGGTTGTACTTTTCGCCCAGCTGAATCAGGTGCCGTTGCGCCAGTTTGGCGAAAAACGCCGGTTTCCTGTCCCCCGGGCCCCAAATGGACCATTGTGAACTTGACTAGGGGTTTT
>JAGAEW010000050.1 GCA_017612935.1 Oscillospiraceae bacterium | reverse complement strand
TTGCTGCATGAATGGATGCATTTTGTATTTGCACTTCTATTTCGGATTCCTGTTGTCAGCGTAAAGATAGGAAGCGACTGGCCACAACTAAAGATAGGAAAATGGCGGATTTCTCCGTTTCTGGGGCTGTCGTATGTTACCACAGAGTATGAACCCGTAGCAGCACTATGCTTTTATAAAAAGCTGCTATATTTTTCCAGCGGGATCGGAATGAATGCTCTGTTAGCGCTTCTGTTCTTTTTCCTATATTGCGGCATGACGCGCTATATATTTTTGCTGGCGGCAATCAGCAATGTAGTAATTAACGTAGTTTTGGATGATCGAAACAGTAACGAAAAGAGGCGTCGGTCTTCCCCAAAAAGGGTTGACCGACGCCTCTGCTTTCGCAGAAATCTGCGATGACATTATTTCAGCCTCTGTATGGCGTCTCGCACAGCTTTGAGCAGGGCGTCCACCTCTTCCTGCGTGGTGAAGCGGGACAGGGAAGCCCGCACCGAGCCGTCGATGACGGCGGGGGCGACCCCCATGGCCTCTAAGACGTGGCTGCGGTGGCCCTTGGCGCAGGCGGAGCCGGCGGAAACGTAGACCCCCTGATCCTGCAGGCAGTTGATGATGCCCTGGGAGCGAAGACCGGGAATGCCGAAGCTGACGATGTGGGGGGCAGTCTGGGCGCCGTTGAGCACGACCCCGTCAATGGCTCGCAGACCCGCTTGCAAACGGTCCCGCAGGGCGGCTTCTTGCGCCAGATCCCCCCGCAGGCTGGGCAGCGCCGCCTCGCAGGCCGCGCCGAAGCCTAAGAGGTTCGGTACCGCCTCGGTGCCGGAGCGCAGGCCGCTCTCCTGGCCGCCCCCGTGGAGATAGGGGGGCAGGGACAGTCCCTTGCGGATCCAGAGGGCGCCGGCTCCCTTGGGGCCGTGAATCTTGTGGGAGCTGACGGAGATCAGATCCGCCTCCAGGGTGGAGGCCCGGAAGGGGACTTTCAAAAAGCCCTGCACCGCGTCGGTGTGAAACAGGGCGTTGGGGGCGAGGCGGTGGGTCAGCTTTGCCAGCGTAGAAATGGGCATGACAGAGCCTACCTCGTTGTTGACCATCATCACGGAAACGAAAATGGTGTCGGGCCGCAGGGCGGCGCGCAGGGCATCCGCCGTCACGGTACCATCTGCCTCCGGGGCGAGATAGGTGACATCGAAGCCGCGTGACTCCAACTCGCGCATGGCGTGGAGAAGCGCGTGATGCTCAATCTGCGTGGTGATGATGTGCCGTCCTCGCTTGCCCAGCTTTTGGGCGGCGGAAAACACCGCCCAGTTGTCCGCCTCGGTGCCGCCGGAGGTAAAAAACACCCGGTCGGGCTCAGAGCCCAGAGCCCTTGCCACCGAGAGGCGGGCAGCCTGAAGGCGGCGGTGGGCGGCGATACCCAGATCGTGCAGGGAGCTGGGGTTGCCCCAGTCCTCGGTTAGGGCTGATGTCATCGCCGCCACAGCCTCCTCGCAGGGTTTCGTGGTGGCGGAATTGTCAAAATATGCAGTCATGTCATTCTCCTGTTGCCGCTGCGGGCCTTATTTTCCCACGCAGAAGCGTGCAAAGATTCGGTTGGTGATGTCCTCCCGGACGGTTCTTCCGGTCAGTTCCCCCAGCGCCGCCATGGCGGCCTCCAGCTCTGTCAGCACCGCGTCGGGGGTGATTCCGCGTTCCAGAGCCTCCAGCCCTCTGCCGATGGCGTCTGCGGCCCGGCCGACGGCCTCCGCCTGCCGGGTGTTGGTGAGAATGGAGCCGTCGCAGGGAAGGTCGGAGGCGTAGTTCTCCTCAATCCAGCGGCAGAGCTTGTCCAAGCCGTCGCCCCGGGTGGCGGAGACGGAGAAAATGGGATCGAAGGGAAGGGCAACCCGGAAGACCCGCTGGGGCAGATCAGACTTGTTCATTACGGCAATGGCCCGCTTTGCCTCGGCGGCGGCGGCCATGGCCTGACGATCCTCCTCGTTTAGCGGCAAGCCGGAATCGCAGACAAAGATGGCGAGATCCGCCTGCTCCGCCGCGGCCCGGGAACGCTCGACCCCCAGCGCCTCAATGCGATCTGCCGTCCGGCGAATCCCGGCGGTGTCGGTGATCCGGGCGAGAATCTGCCCGATGCGGACAGTTTCCTCCACCGTGTCCCGGGTTGTGCCGGGGACGTCGGTGACGATGACCCGCTCGTAGCCCACCAGCGCGTTGAGCAGGGAGGACTTTCCGGCATTGGGCTTGCCCACCAAAACAATCCGAAGCCCCTGCTTCAGCAGCCTGCCCCGTTCGCAGCTTGCCCGGAGCCGTTCCAGTGTCTCCCGGTTTGCCCGAAGGGCGGCGGCATAGTCGGACAGCTCAAAATCGGGGATGTCCTCGTCGGGATAGTCCAGCACCGCATGGTAGTGGCTGCACAAATCCGTGAGGCTGTCCCAGACGGGCTGCAGCTTCCGGTGCAGCGCTCCGCCCACCTGAGCCGCAGCGTTTGCGGCCATGTCGGCGCTCTGGGCCTCGATCAGGTCGATGACGGCCTCGGCCCCGGTCAGATTCATTTGCCCGTTGAGAAAGGCACGCCGGGTGAACTCACCCGGCTGGGCAAGTCTGGCCCCCGCATGGCAAAGGGCCTCCAGCCCGGCGGCCAGAACGGCGGGGGAGCCGTGGCACTGAAGCTCCACGGTGTCCTCTCCCGTAGAGGAATGGGGCGCCCGGGCATAGACGGCCAGCGCCTGATCGATCTCGCGGCCCCGGCTGTCGTGCAGGGTTCCGAGAACCAGCTTGCGATCCGGCGCCTGCGCCAGCGCTGTTCCGCTTTTCAAAGTAAAGACGCGCTCCGCCACGGCGGCGCAGCCCTCCCCGGAGAGCCGCAGAATGCCGATGGCGCAGGGCTGCTTGCCTGTGGAAATGGCGGCAATAATATCTGCCATTGGGATCCCTCGCTTTTTGACGGTTTTTCATTCATTATAGCTTTTTTTTCAAAGAAAACAAGCCCTTTTCGGTTGCTTTTTTTTCGGCGGTCTGCTACAATACGATCGACGGGGAACGGATGATTCCCCCGCTTCGAAAGGAGACAGACGTATGAACCCCTTTAATATCGTTGTACTGGACGGAGAGCGCACCAATCCCGGAGATCTGAGCTGGGCGCCCCTCGAGGCCCTGGGAAATCTGACGGTTTACCCCCACACCGCCCCGGAGGAGCTGGCGGACAGAGCCGCCGGGCAGGATATTCTGGTGCTGGATAAGCTGATTCTGACCCGGGAGCTGCTGACGGCCTGTCCCTCGGTGAAGCTGATTGTCCTCTTTGCCACGGGCTTCAACCATATCGACGTAAAGGCTGCCCGGGAGCTGGGGATCACGGTCTGCAACGCGCCGGGCTATTCCTCCTACGCCGTGTCCCAACTGGCTGCCGCTCTGCTGCTGGAGATCTGCACCCAGGTCGGCCAGCACAGCGCCGCTGTGCAGAGGGGGGACTGGCAGGACGCCTCCTACTTCTGCCGCATTGCTCCGGGCCTCACCGAAATTGCCCATAAGACCGTGGGCATCATCGGCTACGGCGGCATCGGTCAGGCATTCGGGAAAATTATGAAAGCGATGGGGGCGGAGCTGCTGGTCTATTCCCGCCACGTCCATCCGGAGCTGGAAGACGAGCACACACATTATGTCAACTTGCGGGAGCTCTACGCCCGTTCGGATATGATCTCCCTCCACTGCCCCATGAACGAGGACAGTCAGGGCCTTATCAACCGGGAGAGCATCGCCCGGATGAAGGACGGCGTGATCCTGATCAACACGTCCCGGGGCGGGCTGATCGTGGAGGAAGACGTAGCGCAGGCTCTGCGCTCCGGCAAAATCCGGGCGCTGGGGCAGGATGCCTTCTCCGTGGAGCCGATCCGTCCCGACAATCCGCTGCTGCACGCCCCCAATACCTATCTCACGCCCCACATGGGCTGGGCGCCCCGGGAAACCCGGGCCCGCCTGCTGGATATTGTGGCGGAGAACATCCGCTGCTACAGAGCGGGAAGGCCGCAGAATGTGGTCAACCCCTGATTGAAGCTGATACTATTATTCAATAAAACCATTTGATTTCTTTGGGGCCAGATTTACGCCATACGTGGTTGTCGTCCTTGCCGGGCGTCAAGCCCGCCTGCGTCTTCCGCCTTGTCTGGCACAAATCTGCCTCGCAGATTTTTTCAAAGCGTTTGATCGGATCATAGTATGAAACCCGTCGGCGTCGAAAGCGCCGACGGGTTCACTCATTCCCAGAGCTCCGCCAGGACAAAGATTCGACCCTTGCGGCTCTGGCCGCCGAGCACGGAAAGGCTTGCCTTTCCGTATCCTCGCAGAGAGATCACGTCGCCCTCGGAAACGGGGGCGTCGTTTTTCATACAGGGGAGGTAGTTCAGACTGGCGGCTCCGGCGGCGATGAGCTTGACGGCCCGGGTCCGGGAGAGGCAGAAGCTTTCCCCCAGCACCGCATCGAAGCGCAGGCTCTGCACGGTGAAGCGGAGCTCCCGCCGCCTGCGCTCCGGGGGCGGAACCTCCGACAGGGGGACTACGGCGGCCTTGACGTGAACCCGCCCCGCCTGCTCCAGCCCCGCCAACTGCTCCGCCACGGAGCTCAGGCAGAAGACCCAGGCCCGCTGGCCTTCGATCCGAATGTCGCCAAGCCATTCCCGCCGAACCCCCAGCGCCAGCAGGGCGCCGAGATAGTCCCGGTGCTCCGGGCTGCCGTAAAAGGCCTCCAGACCCACGGCGCAGATTTCCCCCTCGGGGGAGAAGGCCTCCGAATCCATCCACTCCGGCAGGAAGAAAGCGACCTTCCGCTCGCAGTCCGGATCGCCCCCGGAAAAGACCGGTCGGCAGCCGGGAAGGCGGGCGCAGTGCTGCGCCGCCGCAGCCTGCTCCGCCGGGGTCAGAAAGGCGGTGGAGGTGAGAATGTTGGATCGGTCGCAGCGCCGGGCCAGATCCTCCAGACGGCGCAGCAGGGCTTCGTGTTCCATAGGGAATCTCCCAATTTGAAAATAGAATGTGAACCGCCGGCAAGGGCTTCAGGGGCTTGCGGGCAGTCTGCCGGAACGCTTCAGGAATCCTGCGGTCCCGTCAGATTCTCGCCGACTGTCCCCAGCTTTTGCTGATTGTGGCTCCGCAGAAACTGTTCAATGTCTCCGTAGACCCGGTCGATTTCTGCACCGAATTCCCGAGCGGACTGCCGCAGAACACCGGAGCGCAGGGCGGAGACTTGAATCAAATTGTCCGAGCTGACGATTCGAACCGCCGCATGCTTTCCGATGCTCTGCATCAGGCGTTCGATATAGGCGTCGCCGGTTTCGTTCTCTTTGGTGTAGACCACCTGAACGCCGTGGTAATCAAAGCGTTCTCCCTTGCCGCCCTTGACCCGGTAGGCGTCGAAGACCAGAATTGTCTTCGTCCGGGTGAAGGCGGCGTAGTTGGCTAAAATCTCCATCAGCCGATTCCGGGCCAGCTCCAACTGTTGCTCTGCCAGGGCTGCCAGCTCCGGCCAGGCGAAAATCACGTTGAAGCCATCCACAATCAGATATTGCTTGCGGGCGCTCTGCTCCATTTGCACAGCTGCTTCTGTTTGCGCTTCGGCGGCGGGCTCCGGGCGCCCCCGCCAGACCGAGGGGGCGTACTGGGGGCGCTTGATGGGGCCGAATTCCCGCTCTAAAATTGCCTGCAGTTCTTTTTCGTCGATGGACAGCCGCCGCCGTGTCGGGGCAAGAGGCTCCTGCGGCGGCGTCAGGACGCTGGGCAGGTGCATGGAAGGAAACACCTTGTCCCACTTGACGGTAAATCCGCCGCCGTGGGCGCAGAAGACCGAATCCGGCGAGTTGTCCAAATCCGCCTCCGGGTCGTAGGAGCTTTCCGCCCGTACCTGCTCCGGGTTGTGGCAGAGCTCGTAGCCCTCTAATTCCAGGCTCAGCTTGCCTCTGCCCCGGGAATAGGCCGCCAGTTCCCGGGCATAGTCCGTCATCGTTGCGACCGGGGCCCTGCCCCGCAGCAGGCTTACGCCGCCGCTGTCCTCCGGGGGGTCGAAGCTGCCGAAGCGGGCCTTGATGTCGGTGATGGCCCGCCCGATCTGGGCCGTGGGAAGCTCCAGGCGGAAGCGATACCAGGGCTCTAAAATCACGGAGGGAACCTGCATCAGGCCCTGCCGCAGGGCCCGATAGGTCGCCTGCCGGAAGTCGCCCCCTTCGGTGTGCTTGAGGTGGGCCTTTCCTGCCGCCAGCGTCAGCTTCATATCCGTAATCGGTGCGCCGAGGGCAACGCCGATATGCTCCTTTTCCATCAAATGGGTGAGAATCAGCCGCTGCCAGTGGCGCTCTAACTTGTCCTCACTGCAGCTTGCGGCAAAGACCAGTCCGCTGCCCCGGGGCAGCGGCTCCAGCAGCAGATGTACCTCAGCGTAGTGCCCCAGAGGCTCGTAGTGGCCCACGCCCTCCGCGCTGCGGTCAATGGTTTCCCTGTAGAGCACGCTGCCCTGTCCCAGCTCCACGGAAAGATCAAAGCGATCCCGGATCAGGCTCTTGAGGATATCCGCCTGAACCTCCCCCATGAGCCCCACGGAGAGCTCCTGCAGCCGGGGATTCCAGCGCAGGCGGAGCAGGGGATCCTCCGCCTCCAACTGCCGGAGCTTCGGCAGCACCAGCCGGGGATCCGTGTCCTGGGGCAGCTCGATCCGGTAGTGCATCACCGGCTCCAGCACCGGGGTCCCGCTGCCGGCCTCGGTGCCGAAGCCCTGACCGTTCCGGGCCGCGCTGAGCCCCGTCACGGCGCAGAGCTGCCCGGGAAGAACTTCCTCCGCCGTGGTGAAGCGCCCGCCTTGATAGCGGCGAAGCTGGGTGACTTTTTCCTCCAATCCGTCATAGCAAAGGCTGTCCCGCACCCGCAGCACGCCCCCCGTGAGCTTCATGTGGGTCAGCCGCACGCCCTGAGGGTCGTGGCTGATCTTGAAGACCCGGGCGCCGAAGGCCTCCGTCCGGGGCCGGGGCTGAATCAGCCTGGTCAGAGCGTCGAGGAGGGCGTCGATGCCCTCTAACTTCAGACCGGAGCCGAAGAAGCAGGGAAAGGCCTCCCGGGCGGCGATCAGAGCCCGCAGGGTGGCGGGGGAGAGGCGGCCCTGGGCCAGATATTCCTCCATGGCGGCTTCGTCGCAGAGGGCGAGCTGCTCTTCCCGCTGGGCGTTGTCCGGGGAGAAGTCCACCACCCCGTCCCCCAGCTCCTGCTGCATCGCCTCCAGCAGCTCGGGGCGGCTGCTGCGGGCCAGATCCATCTTGGTGACGAAGAGCAGGGTGGGAACCTGATAGTGCGCCAGCAGCTTCCAGAGGGTGCGGGTGTGGACCTGCACCCCGTCGATACCGCTGATGACGACAATGGCACAGTCGAGCACCTGCAGGATTCGCTCCGTCTCGGCGGAGAAGTCCACGTGCCCCGGGCTGTCCAGCAGGGTCAGCTCCCAGTCGCCCCAATTCACGGTGG
The DNA here is from genome assembly GCA_017612935.1 of Oscillospiraceae bacterium. Taxonomy (GTDB): domain Bacteria; phylum Bacillota; class Clostridia; order Oscillospirales; family Oscillospiraceae; genus JAFRPC01. The sequence continues at coordinate 4,924 of JAGAEW010000050.1, read as the reverse complement.
CCTGAGAGGCAAAGATTGTAATGCCCCGCTCCCGTTCGAGGGGGTCAAAGTCCATGGTCGTGCTGCCGTGATCCACTCGCCCCAGACTCCGCAGCAGACCGCAGCGGTACAAAATCGCCTCCGCCAGCGTGGTCTTGCCCGCGTCCACATGGGCCAGCAGACCGACGCAGGCCCGTTTGTCGTTTGTTTCCATCGGCTGTTCTCCGTTTCGTTTTCTGGAAATCATTATATCATACGCCGGAGCATTCGGCAAGAAAAACCGCGCCCCCGTTCTGACGGAACGAAGGGTGCGGTGGAAAGAAATCTTATTTTTCTGCGTAGGGACGGAAGCGCAGCACGGTGCCCGTGGGACCGTTGTGGAAGCCGCGTTCGCTCAACTGGCTCAGAACCGGCGTTCCGTTCTCCATTTCAAAGGAAAACGGAGGAGTAGAGGAAAGCTTGCAGCTCCGGAAGAATTTTTTCTTCGCTTCCTTGGCTCTTCATCAGGTATGACAGAGGCAGGAGAAAAAGATTGCAGGCCTGCGGATATTTTTTATTCCCTCGGACTTGCACATCCTGTCGCAGCATGATAGAATGAAGGAACGGCAATCATTTATGTCCAAAACGGAGGTATCCCAATGTCTTTTTACGGATCGGAACAGCAATTTCCCCCGGTGGAGACGGGGCTTCCCGGCATTTCCACCCCGCAGACCCTTTACCGCGCCCTGCTGGTCTGCTGGTGCGCCGAGAGCTGCGCCCCCCGGATGCGGGCGGGCTGGTCGGAGGAGGATCCCAGCCGGGGCCAGTGTTCTGTCACCGCTTTTCTGGCCCAGGATCTCTTCGGCGGGGAGGTCTACGGCATTCCCCGTCCCGACGGCAGCTTCCACTGCTATAACGTGGTAGACGGCAGAGTTTTCGACCTGAGCTCCGAGCAGTTCCACGGGGAGCCTCTGGACTACTCCTGCAATCCCCTCCAGCGCCGGGAGGAGCACTTTGCCAGCCGGGAGAAATACGAGCGCTATCTGCTGCTCCGACAGCGGCTGCTGGACTGGGCAGGAAAGGAAGCGAATGTATAAATTGCTTGCATTCTTTCTCAGTATAACATATAATAGGAATACTGCAACTACATAAAATCAGTAAAAGCGAGATGAAACAGACTATGGGTATTTCCGCCCGGGCGCCGTGGTATCAATTTTACGGCAGTATGCCGAAGCACCTGGACTATCCCCGGCAGACGGTCTATCAGATTGTCCGGCAGACGGCCCGCGCCTATCCGAAGCTGACAGCCTACGAGTTTATGAATCAGAAAACCAGCTATGAGCAGTTTATGCAGCGGATTGACAGAACCGCCAAAGCCCTCACGGCGATGGAAATCGGGCCGGGAGACCGGGTCACGATCTGTATGCCGAACTGCCCCCAGGCGCTGGATATGTTCTATGCCCTCAACCGCATCGGCGCGGTGTCCAATATGATCCATCCCCTTTCCGCACCGGCGGAAATAGCCTTTTATCTCAACTTTTCCCACTCCAAGGCCATTTTGACGCTGGATCAGTTCTACCCGAAGTTCGAGGAGATCCGCGACCGGCTGGAGAAACCGGTCAAGGCGATTGTGGCCTTTATCAAGGACGAGCTGCCGCCCCACCTGAAGCTGCTCTATCCCATGACCGAATCGGCCCGGAAGATTCCAAAGCTGCCCAGAGGGGGAGACTATATCCGCTGGAGCGAGTTTCTGCGGCAGGGAAGCAGGCAGCAGGCTCTTCCCGACGAGGACGTCATCAAGAGCAAGGACGGAGCTTCTATTCTCTACTCCGGCGGTACCACCGGAACCACCAAGGGAATTTTGCTCTCCTCCGACAACTTTAACGCCACGGCCCTGCAGACGATTGCAGCCTCAGGCTGCGATATCCTGGCAGGCAAGAAGATGCTCTCGGTGATGCCGGTGTTTCACGGCTTCGGTCTGGGCATCGGCATTCACACTGCGCTGGTCAGCGGGGCCTGCTGCATTTTGGTTCCCCAGTTCAGCGTCAAGACCTATGCCGAGCTGCTGATGAAGAAAAAGCCCAATATCATCCCCGGTGTTCCCACCCTCTTCGAAGCCCTGCTCCGGACGGAGCTGCTGGAGCATGCGGATCTGAGCTTTCTGGAGGGAATGTTCTCCGGCGGCGATTCTCTCTCCATCGAGCTGAAACGAAAGGTGGATGAATTCCTCAAGGCCCACAATGCCAAAATCCAGATCCGGGAGGGCTACGGAACCACCGAATGCGTCACCGCTTCCTGCCTGACGCCGAAGGACTACGCCCGCTCCGGCTCCATCGGCATTCCCTTCCCGGATACCTTCTATAAGATCGTCACGCCGGGGACCGAGGAGGAGGTTGAGCCGAACATTGAAGGAGAAATCTGCATTTCCGGCCCCTCCGTGATGATGTGCTATGTGGACAACCCCGAGGAGACGGCCCAGACCCTCCGCCGTCACAGCGACGGGCGCATCTGGGTCCACACCGGCGACCTGGGCACGATGGACGCCGACGGCTTTATCTACTTCCGCCAGCGAATCAAACGAATGATCATCAGCTCCGGCTATAACGTCTATCCCAGCCAGTTGGAAAATATCATTGACGGCTATGAAAAGGTGCTCTATTCCTGCGTGATCGGGGTCAAGGACCCCTACAAAATGCAGAAGGTCAAGGCCTTTGTGGTCCTGCGGCCCGGTTTCAGTCCCACTGAGGAGATTCGGCAGGAGCTGATGGAGCACTGCCGCAGAAACATCGCAAAATACGCCATGCCCTATGAGATCGAATTCCGAGACGAGCTTCCCAGGACGCTGGTAGGCAAGGTGGCCTACCGGGTTCTTGAGGAAGAGGCAAATGCCGGGGTGAGAGCCTGATGGAACAAAAACGGGAACGAATCTGGGAGATTGACGCGCTGCGGGGCTTTTTGATACTGTGTGTGATACTCGCCCACAGCCTGTTCTACTGCGCCTATATCCTGCATTATTTCACCCTGCCCGAGCCGATCAGCTTTGTGATACAGTACGGCGGAACCCTCTTTGTGATTCTGTCCGGCCTGTCCGCTACCCTGGGCAGACGAAGCTTCCGCCGGGGCCTGATGGTGTTTGCCGGCGGCATGAGCTTGACGGCGGGCTCCATCCTGGCGATTCAATTCGGCTGGCTGTCGGAGGATATGGTGATCCGCTTCGGCGTGCTCCATCTGCTGGGCATTGCCATGATGCTCTATCCGCTGCTGAAACGGGTTCCGAGCCCGGGGCTGGCAGGCTTTGGCCTGCTGGTGGTTGCCCTCGGCCTCTGGCTGGACACCCGGGGCAGTTTGACCCACAGCCGCCTGCTCTTCCCGCTGGGACTGCGCTATCCGGGCTTCTCCTCGGCGGACTATTTCCCGCTGGCGCCTCATCTGGGCTGGTTCAGTTTGGGCATTGTGCTGGGGCGCTGTCTGTATCGGGAGAAGAAAACCCGTCTGCCCTTAATCAATCCCCAGAGGCCTGTCCTTCGCTTTTTCTGCTTCTGCGGACGGAACTCCCTCTATATTTTCATCCTCCATCTGCCTGCGCTCGGCGCAATCATGCTGCTGCTCTGAGCTCGGAGCTTTTTGTAACAGAAGGAAAAGAAGGAATCCACATGAAAAAGCAAAAAATTCGCCGGGGCGACCGACGGGACGGGGTCTGGCTCCGGGAGGAACCGGCGCTGAACCGGTTTATGCCCTACGTCTATCCGAACCGGGCCGACAACGAGGCCTATATCAACGAGGAAATCGACCTGCGCCCCATAGAGGACTATCTGGCAAAAAAGAACGAGGGCCGGAGCGAGGATCCATACACCTATTTTCAAATCATCTGCGCTGCCCTGATCAAGGCCTTTGTGCTGCGGCCGAAGATGAACCGCTTTATCTCCGGAAACCGTCTGTATCAGCGCAGGGAGCTCTCGGTGGCCTTTGTGGTCAAGAAGAAGTTCTCCGACCGTGCGCAGGAGGGGCTGGCCTTTCGCCGCTTCGACGCCGAGGCCACCCTCGACAAGCTGCACGAGAGCCTGTGTGAGGAGATTCGTGCCCAGAGAGAGGAAGGCGGGATCGACAATACCACGCACTTTATGGAGCTGCTCCTGAAGCTGCCCCGTTTTGTGTTGCAGCAGATTATGAAGGTTCTGTTCTATCTGGACAAGAAGGGCAAGGTGCCCTACGAGCTGGTCAAGGCGGACCCAAACTATGCCTCCATCTTCCTGACCAATCTCGGCTCCATTGACCTCAACTGCGGCTACCACCACCTGTCCAACTGGGGCACCTGCTCCTGCTTTGTGGTCATCGGAAAACGGCATCTGGCCCCCGAATGCCATCCGGACGGATCCGTGACGGTTCGCCCGGTGCTGAACATCGGTGTAACGCTGGACGAGCGCATTGCCGACGGGTATTACTATTCCAAGACCATGCGGCTGGTCAAGCATTTACTGGCCCATCCCGAACTGCTGGAGCGTCCGGCGGGGGAGAAGGTAGACTATCTGCCCTCGGACGACCGCCGCTTCAGCCTGGATCGGGATTAAACCATTCCACTAAAAAAGAATCGAGAGTGAGTGACAATGAACTTTTCATTAATTGTTCCCATGTACAATGAAGCATCTATTATCGAGAGCTCCGCTAAAGTCTATTCAGACTATCTCTCCGAAAAACTCGATTCCTATGAGCTGCTGTTCGTGGACGACGGCTCCGGGGACGACTGCGCTGCCCGCGTGGAGGCCCTGGGTCTTCCCAATACCCGGGTGATCCGGTACACCCCCAACCAGGGAAAGGGAAATGCCGTCAAAACCGGAATGCTGGCGGCGCAGGGGGAGATCCGGATGTTTCTGGACGCCGATATTGCCTACGGCACGGAGGTGATCGAGCGCGCAGTTGCCATGCTTGCCGAGCACCCCGACCGGGATCTGGTTATTGGCTCCCGCCC